>QNYN01000203.1 GCA_003973585.1 Fusobacteriota bacterium
CATAGCTTTTTGTCCACCAGATAACTCACGAGCACTTACTGCATTATTATCTGCAAAAGCACAAACAAACGAAGCATTTGCTAATATATTAGCTCATGATGATAAAGACTTCCCAGATACAGCAATGGGATTAGGTGAAGGTTCTCAATTAGTTGTTGGAACTAGATTTACTGGATTAGAAACAGGATTTAACTTATCAGAAATATCTACATGGTATATTCCTTATAAAGTTTTAAGAGGAAGAGTTAAAGCTCATGTTCTTATTGGTAAAGATATAGCTAGTGCTAAAACAGTAAGTAGTACAGAATACCACTACGAGATAGATGAAGAAGATTCAAGAGGAGGATTTATTGACATTAAATTAGATGATGTAGTAAAAATATATCCTTACGAGACATTCTTTATTGTATTAGAGTACCCTCTAGGTGCTTCTCATCCACAAGGTGTAGCTTACATTGAGAAGAGAAAAGACAATACATTCTTGTTCCCTTCTGATAATACATGGTTAGACATGGCTAGCTCAGGATTCCCTGAAGTAGCATGGATGGTAAGAGCTAAAGAAAAGACTGTTGGTGAATCTAACTGGGTTAATATTCTTACTCCAAGCAAAGGAGAGGTACTTAAAGGAGAATCGTTAGACTTTAACATTAACATTGTTGGATCTAGAGCTATAGATATTGATTCTTACGCTTCATTAACTATCAACACAAATGATCCTGAAAATCAACGTTTCACAATTCCTATGCACGTTAGAAAGAATCAAGGACCACTAGTTGGAGAAAGAGACAATCACGACTTTTCTGTTAACGAAGGAGAGGTTCTTGAAATAATCAATGATGTTAAAGATCCTGAAGGACATTCTATAAAGAATGTAAAACTTGCTTCTGAATACAAATTTGTTGAGCACAGTTTCGCTGATGGAAAGAGTATCTTTAAATACACTCCTGATTTCGACTCTGAGGGTAAACATTCATTTGATTTGATTGCAACAGACGAGCACGGAGAAACATCTACAACTACATATACTGTTGATGTTTGGAATGTAAATAGAGCTCCAATTGCTAAAGAAGTTGCTCATCAAGACTTAACAGTTGATAATCCTCAAGTTAAACTTCTGTTCTCAGATATGATTGAGGATCCTGATGGAGAAAAATTAACTTATACATATACAGTTTCTGTTGATGGTATATTAGAGATTTTCACTTCAGAAGAGCATTTCTTAATTACACCAGCAAAAGCAGGAACAGTAGCAGTAACTGTTACAGGTACTGATTCAGAAGGAGCTAAAGCTTCTACTACATTTAATGTTAATGTTAGTGCTGCGTTGAGCAACGATGACATGTTAGTTAATCGTTGGTCTATATATCCTAACCCTGTTGTAGAAATTATGAACCTTTATTTAGGAGATTTAAATAAAGAAGACATAATAGTAAACATCTACAATACAGTAGGTACGTTAGTTATATCTGAAGATATTAGCAGAGGTACGAAAGAAGCTAAAATAAACATGTCAAGATTGAGTTCTGGTATGTATATAGTGAAAATTCAAACTGAGCTAGGAGAGACTACTAAGGAAATTCTTGTGAAATAATCCTGAGTTCTCTATAAAACTAAAGGGTCGTGGTATTAAACTACGACCCTTTTTTATGATGTAAAAAAACTGAAATAATCATTAATGTACACTACTACAATCTACCTCCGCAAAGTAGCAATAAGTCTGTTTGGTGTTTTGAAGTATTGAAATACATCTATTATTGATTTACAAGCAATATCGGCAGCTAACATGGTTTCTACACAAACACCTTCATCTTGAATAAGAGCTACTCCAACAACTGCTTGTTTAAGCATCAACTTATCATTTTTGCCATTGCCTACTGCAAGTGTTACATCCTTTCCTAGATGTTTTAGAAAGTCAAGTTTTGCAATATCTTGATTGCCTTTTGGTATTATGGTAACTTTACAATCTACATTAGCTAATTCTTTTTTTACCGAGCCAAAAGTATCGGCAGTAAGAACATAAAAATTTATTCTATCGGATAACTCGTTTATCAACTCTCCTACTCCATCAATAAGTTTGCCGTCTGTTGCAATAGTACCATTGTAATCGAGTAGAACATTTTTTACTTCTATAATTTCTCTTCCTGGAATATCAAAAATCATAATATTTTTTATTTATAAATTCAGAATTACTTTATAACCTCCTCTTGTATTTTATTGTGGAGAACCACACCTTTAAATTTAGCAATTTTCTGTAAATCAACAGCTTTTACACTTATTGAATGTAACTTCATTAATTTGCAAGAGTAAAGTTTGTTCAAGTATATTTAATTTTACTAGCTTTGCATGTTATTTCATTAGATTATAATCAATAATACAAGTTTAATATAAATAGATATTATGGGGGTGTTAAAGAGAGATCCATTTGGGAATTTAATCTTAATTAAACGTTTGGTTATTTTCATATTTGGAGTGATATCATATCGTAGATATCATGCATTTAATAAGTTAATAGTAAAAAACAATATAGTTCTTAAAGATTTACCTGATAGAAATGTACTTTTTGTTTCAAATCATCAAACTTATTTTGCCGATGTAGCAGCTATGTTTCACGTATTTGCAGCCGCAAATAATGGTTATTTCGAAAAGATAAATAATCCTATTAGTTTCTTCAAACCAAAGTTGAATTTATACTTTGTTGCAGCTAAAGAAACAATGACATCAGGATTGCTACCTAAAATATTTTCTTATGCCGGTGGAATTCTTGTTCAGCGTACTTGGCGCGAAGCAGGGAAATCAATTAAACGAAAAGTAGATACTAAAGATACCAATAGCGTAGGTAAAGCATTGAAAGATGGTTGGGTAATTACCTTCCCTCAAGGTACTACTCGTGCTTTTAACCCTGGAAGAAAAGGAACAGCTTATATGATTAAGGAATATAAGCCTATAGTTGTACCTATCGTTATAAACGGTTTCCGTAGAGCTTACGATAAAAAAGGATTAAAGATTAAGGTTAAAGGAGTAAGACTATCTATGGAATTTAAACAACCATTGGAAATAGATTACGAAAACGAAAGTATAGAGTCTATAATGGATAAGGTGATGAATGGTATAGAACAAACTCCTACTTTTAATAGAGTAAGATCTATAGAACATTTAAGACCTGACTATCCTAGATTTCCATCTGATAAACCAAAGAAAAGAGGTAGAAAATCTAGATTGAGAAAAAACTAGAATTAATAGTAAAATAGCTCCTACAAATTGGGAGCTTTTTTTATTTTTATTCAAGAACAATTAAAACTGATTACGAAACTAATATGAGAATACATTTTATATCAATAGGAGGAAGTGCAATGCACAATTTAGCAATAGCACTTAGCAAAGATGGTAACATAGTAACTGGTTCCGATGATATTATCTTTGAACCTTCAAAAAGTAGATTGAAAAAATACGGCCTTCTACCTAAAAAAATGGGTTGGGACGAAAATAATATAACAGAAGATATTGATGCAATAGTTTTAGGAATGCATGCTCATTCTGATAATCCTGAATTGATAAAAGCACAGGCTTTAAACCTGAAAATTTATTCTTATCCAGAGTTTCTATACAATCAGTCGAAAGAAAA
>QNYN01000150.1 GCA_003973585.1 Fusobacteriota bacterium
AGAATAAGTTTTTCTTTATTTTTATTAGGAGTTTTAGGATCATTTTTTACAATAGGTTTTGAGAATAGTTTTTTAGGAGCAGGAAGTTTTAGTTTGTTTTATGTTTTACTTTATGGAGTTGGAGAAAATTTTGGTAAAGAATTAATAGGATTTGGCGATATAAAATTAGCCTTGGGAATTGGAGCTGTAATAGGGTATTTTAGTTTATATCAAGTGTTTATATTTTTGAATATAGCTTTTATTACAGGAGCTATTGTAGGAATAATATTAATTTTATTAAAGATAAAAACAAGAAAAGATACTATTCCTTTTGCTCCATATATTGGATTAGCAGGAATAATTATAGCGTATATTAGTTAAAATCTTTATTTTAAATAATAGGGAGTTATTCTCATGAATAAAAAAACTATAAAAAATCATAAAAAATTAGGATTTAGTTTAATAGAAGCTATAGTAGCTTTAGGAATTTTATTATTAGGGATAGTTCCAATAGTAACTCTAGCAAATAAAGCTATATTATTTCACTATAGAGCAGGAGAAGTAGAAGAAGCAAGTAGGATAAGTCAATCTATGATAGATTATATAAAATCTCGTGGGTATGACAACTTAGAAACTATGGTAGAACACGGTAAATTTAGTAAAAAATATACTTTAAGTAAAGTTAATAATTCAGATTTTACAGTAGATGATTTTGGAAATAATGCTAATTTTAATATTTCTCAAGATATGATTTTACTAAATTCAAAGGGGATTAATTTAAAGGAAGTAAATTTATATGTGTCAATGAATAAAGTAGATGTAAAATTAAAAAAATCAGATGGAAGTTATAGTAAATATATAAATCCTGTTACTGGAGAATTAACGAGTAATGTCTACGGAAAAAACTTTATCTATGGCAAAATTATCTTTGGAATGGGAAAAGTAGTAACAGATTCAACTAAAAAAACAGGAAGAGAAAAAGAATTAATCACAACATTTATCATTACTCCTATTGAAAATTGGAAGTGAATATATGAGAAAATCTGGATTTAGTTTAATAGAAATACTAATAGTAATTGGAATAATGGGGATAATCATGTTGATAATTTCTCCTATGATAGGAACTTTTGTAGAAGTTCAAGATAGATTTTATAATCAATCAAGAGTAGATAGTAGATTAAATGAAATAGTAGATTTTATAAAAAGAGATGTAAGAAATTCAAAAAGTAGTTCTTATTTAGGAGGAAAACCTGTAGGAGTATTTGATAAAAGTGGAAATTTAATAACCGATGGTTCTGTAGGAAAAAAGGTAGTTATTTATACTAAAACTTTAGATGGAGATAAAAAATATGTCCAATATACTTTGAATAAAAAAGAATTAAAATTAAAAATAACCGAAAATTTTATTTTATCAAATGGTGGAACTACTCTATTAACTAATGTAGCAGATGTAGAGTTTAAATATAAAGATAAGATATTATTATTTTATATTAAAATAGATGTTCCTGATAGATTAGAAGGAAAAGTAAGAAATGAAGTTAGAGATATAGGGATATCAAAGGCAAATATCGAATAATGGAGGTAAATTGTGAAAGAAAAGGGGTCAGTATTAATTTTTTCTATATTGATATTATCATTTTTGATGACAATTACCTTAACTATGTATTATATAGCTAGAAATAAAAATAAGCGTTCTATTTATAAATTAGAAGGGCTCGAAATAGACACAGAATTAGAAAAAGAATCTGAAATAGCTAATTATGAATTATATTTAGCTAATGAATATGTGACTTTAGGGCATTTATATGCGATAGATGGAAAAGAGGTACAAAATTATATAGGAAATAAATATCCTTCTACTTCACCTAAAACAACAAAAAATTATACAAAAGAAATAATAAAAGAAGGGAAAGTAGTAATAGTTCCTAAAGTAGGAGAACACTATACAGGTATAGTATTAAATAATATTAATGAATATTTTGGAGCAAAATGGGATCCTACAATAAAAGGAGAATTAACTGAAGTAGATGAAAGTTCTTTAATAACAAATCCAAATGTATTAAGTCAGCCATGGATTGCAGAGGAAGAAGTAGTAGATGGGAAAATAGTAAGTCGTAAGTGGCTAAATAATACAAATGGAAAAATAATAAGATTATGGACTAAAGAACTAGGAAAAGAAGTAAGTATAGGAGGGTATAGATTAACAAAAATAGTAGGATTAGATTCTAAAGGAAAGCCATTAACATTACCATTAGAAGTAGAAAAATTAAATCCAGTTACTCCTACTAAAATAAATCTAACTTATGAAAAAATAATTTCAATAAATAAAAGTAGTATCGATGAAAAAGGAACAGAAGATTATAGGATAATCTATGAAGAAAGTGTAGAAGTGAGATCAAAGGGAAAAGAAATTTTAATTGATAAAGACAGTTTAAAAGAAATAAAAGTAGAAAAATTATAGGTGAAAATAGGAGGATTCTGTGTTTGGTTTTAAAATTGATGGAGCTATAGACATAGGAAATAGTGGAATTAAAATAATTTTTTATAAAAATAAAAAGATAGAAAAAATAGATTATATAAAATATACAGAAATTGAAGAGGATAAACTTATATTATTAGAAGAATCTTTAGAGAAACTATCTAAAAAAATAAACTTAAAAGGTAAAAATATGGTTGTTACTTTACCAGCTACTAAATTTAATACAAAAACTTTGGAATATACAAATATTAAAAATGATGAAATAAGAGAAAAAATTCAGGTAGATTTAGAAGAATTAATTTCTGGATATAGAAGGGAAGACTATGTTACTCAAATTGAAACTATTTATGAAGATGAACTATATAGTAAATATTTAGTAGTAACAATATTAGAAGAGGAATTAGAAAAAATTATTGGTATTTTGAGTAATTTTAAAATTAGAATTTTAAAGATAATACCAGATTTTATTGCCATTAATAATTTGATAGATATATTAGAACAAAAATCAGAAGAAAAAATCAATGAAAATATAATGGTAGTAGATGTTGGAAGTGAAACAACTAAAATATTTATGAGTACTTTAGGTGTTGTAAATATGTTAAGGATAATTAATATAGGTGGAAAAGATTTTACCGAAATAATAAAAGAACATAAAATGCTAGGATTTAAAGAAGCTGAATTAGAAAAATATCAAATAGAAATTGATGAGAATAAAAAATATAATTCTCAAGGAGAAGTTGCTATGTTTAAGGACTTTTTCTCGTTGTTAGAAAACTTAAAAGAACAGATAGAAAAATCTATAGAATATTTTAATAGTAATTTATCCCAAGGGGAAATTACTAAATTATATTTTATAGGTGGAGGAATGATGCTAAAAGGTGTTAAAGAATATTTTGAAAATTCTTTCAAAAGTTTATATAGTGAAATTAAATTAGAAAATTTAGGATTAGAATATAAAAAAATAGGATATAAAAAAATAAAGGATAAGAAAATATTATCAGAATTACAATTAATAACTCTTATGGGAGCCTTAATTAAAGAGGTGAAATAGATGAATAATATGAACTTTTTAACGAAAAAATATAAAGAAAAATTAGAATTAGAAGAAATTATGAGAAAAAATATTTTAATTTTTCTGATGGTATTTTTA
>QNYN01000071.1 GCA_003973585.1 Fusobacteriota bacterium
TGAAACAAAATAGGTTGGAAACTGAAAAAATACCTAAATTAATAAAAGAATTTTCTATTCCTGCAATAATGGGTTCGTTAATATATATTTTATATAATATAGTTGATAGAATCTTTATTAGTTTTGGAGTGGGACGACTAGCTATAGCAGGTATAAGTATAGCTTTACCTCTTTTTACATTTATATTAGCTTCAGGACTTTTTATAGGTGTTGGTGGTGGAGCATTAATATCACTTAATTTAGGAAGGAAAGATTATAAAAAAGCTGAAAAAATTCTTGGAAACTCTATCTCTTTAGTTATTATATTAGGAGTTTTATTCTCAATCATAGGAATTGTTTTTTTAGATGATATTTTGATACTTTTTGGAGCTACAGTTAATAATATTAGCTATGCAAAAGATTATATGAGAATTATATTCTTAGCTACAACATTTCAACTTTTCTTTATTGGATTAAATAATATTATGAGAAGTGCAGGAAATCCTAAGGGAGCTATGATGATGAATGTTATAGGGTGTGGTTTAAACATTATCCTTGACCCTCTTTTTATCTTTGTTTTTAAGATGGGAATAAAAGGGGCAGCTATTGCAACTGTTATTTCAAATATAGTAGCAACAATTTTAATAATTCGTTATTTTTTAAGTTCAGATTCTATAATTAAATTTCATTTTAAAAATTTAAAAATTGAGAAATCTATTCTTATTGGAATATCAAGTATTGGTATTGCTCCTTTTATTATGCAAATGTCAAACTCTGTAGTAGTTATATTTGTAAATAATAATTTAAATATTTATGGTGGGGATATTGCCATTGCAGCTTACGGAATCATGAATAGTATAGCGGTTTTATTATATATGCCTATTGTTGGTATTTATCAAGGAACTCAACCTATTCTAGGATTTAACTACGGGGCAAAACGCTATGATCGGGTTTATGAAACTTTTAAAATGTCCCTTATGATTGTTACAGGAATTTCTATTATCGGTTTCATTTTAATTAATTTTTTTCCAAAGATGTTAATAAGGCCATTTATCAATAACGATCCTGAATTATTTGACCTTACCCTTCATTCTATGAAGATTTTTTATAGTATGATTCTTATTTTAGGATTTAATGTTATTGGAAGTAGTTATTTCCAAGCTGTTGGAAGGGCTAAAATCACAACTGCTTTAAATATAATAAAACAAGGGGGATTAATGTTACCATTACTATATATTTTACCAAAATTCTTTGGGACTAATGGAGTTTGGTATGCACTTCCTACTGCTGATTTTATTTTAGCAATTCTCACTTCTTATTTTGTAATAAAAGAATTTAAAATATTAAAAAAGAAAAGTCTAAAGAGTGTCAATTAACACTCTTTAGACTCAAAAAATTAACCTTCTATAATTTCAACAGTGGCTTCGTAATATGGTCCCTCTTCATCTTCTCCATATTCTAAAAAAAATGTAATTTGAAGATCTCCTAAATAAAATCCTACTCCTTTATTATCTTTTTCTACAAAATAACTTATTTTTTTCAATTTTGTAGTTAATATTAATTCTGCAATATCTTCTCTCAGTTCTACTAATTCTCTCATATCTTCTTCTAAATCAAATCCTAATTCTTTCATTTTTTCCGATATAGCAACAACTCTTCTATCTAATTTTTCCATTAATTCTTTTTCCATTTTCACAACTCCTCTATAATTTTATTAATTATGATAATAATTATTATATCATATAATACAACATATACAAAACAACAATATCTCCTTTATTAGAACAAATTAATTGAAAATTATACTTTTCTATAAACTTTATAAATGATATACTATTAAAAAATAAAATTTATAACAAAGGGAGATCAAAAAAATGGAGTACGGAATTTTAAGTTTATTACCACCTGTTATCACACTTTTATTAGCAATTTATACAGGACAAGTTATCATATCATTATTTTTAGGTATTTTATTCAGTAATTTAATAATTAGTGGATGGCATCCTTTATCTGCACTAAATATGAGTTTAGAAGGAGTTATTAATGTATTTTCTGAAGGATGGGCCACTAAAACTATTATTTTTGCATTCTTAATAGGTGGAATTATGACCCTTATTCAAGTTTCTGGGGGAGTTCAAGGTTTTGTTGAATTTTTAACTGAAAAAAAGGGGCTTATTAAATCTAGAAGAGGAGTTATGCTATTAGCATACTTTATTGGAATCGTTGTTTTTATTGAATCAAGTATCACTATATTATTAGCAGGTACAGTAACTCGTGATTTATCTGATAAATATAAAATATCTAGAGAAAATTTAGCTTATATATGTGATTCTACTTCTGCTCCTGTTTGTGGTTTAATTCCATTAAACGGATGGGGAGCTACAATTTTAGGAATTTTAGCAGCACAAGTTACTGCAGGTGTTATTGATGCAAACCCTGTTACTATTTTGATTAAAAGTATTCCATATCAAATTTATTCTATAGTTGCTATTATCACTGTTTTTTATTTCATTATGACTGGAAAACATTTTGGACCTATGAAAAAAGCTGAAGATAGAGCTATAAATGAAGGAAAAGTATTAGCAGATGATGCAACTCCTGTTGTAGAAGAGGAAGTAATCAGCATGCCAGTAAAAGAAGGAATTAAGATTTCTATGTGGAATATGATTCTTCCTATCCTTGTTCTTGTGACTATGATGCCTATAGGTTTATTTATTACTGGTGAAGGAAATATGTTAGCAGGTAGTGGTTCTACATCTTTATTTTGGGCAATTTGTACTGCTACTGCTTTTACTGGATTTTTCTATATTGGTAAAAAAATTATGAATTTAAAAGAATTTATGGACTATTTATATAAAGGAATTGGTGGAATGGCTCCTGTATCTATGATTCTAATTTTTGCATTTGCAATCGGAAATTCTATTACTACTTTAGGAACTGGAGAATATCTAGCAAGTCTTCTAAATGGAATGGCTATTAACCCAGCATTTACAGGTGTAATCGTATTTATATTAGCAGGATTTATGGCTTTTGCTACTGGAACATCTTGGGGAACTTTTGCTATTATGATTCCTATAGCCCTTCAAACAGCAGTGGCCTTAGATGGTAATATTTATCTAGCTGTAGGAGCTGCTATATCTGGTGGAATTATGGGTGACCATTGTTCTCCTATTTCTGATACTACTATCATGGCATCTATGGCTACTGCATCTGATCATATTCATCATGTAAGAACTCAAATTCCATATGTATTAATCAATGCAGCTATAAGTTCTGTTATCTTTATTATCTTAGGATATATGGGGTAACTATATAAATACATTGACAATAACAAGTGATTCCTATATAATCACTTTGTTATGCATTAGTGGCGGAATGGTAGACGCGTAGGGTTGAGGGCTCTATGGGAGTTGTCCTGTGGGGGTTCAAGTCCCCCCTGATGCACCATAATAAAAAATTAAGAGTTTCATAGATTTTTATCTGTGAAACTTTTTTATTAGAAATTAAAAATCAATTATTATTGTTAAGAGAATAAAATTATAGTTAAATTATGCTACAATATAAATATTATAATCTTAATAAAATTATGGGGGAAAAAGATGAAAAAAGTAGAATTAAACTTA
>QNYN01000126.1 GCA_003973585.1 Fusobacteriota bacterium
TCTCGATAAATCATTTATCTCTTCTTGAAGTAAAAATTTAGGTTCCGAATAAAGAAAATTATTACTATCAAATATATTATGTTCTATATTCCAAATAGGAGAATTATTTTTATCAAATTCTTGAATATATTTTGGTATCCCACCTGTAATTGAATAAAACTCAATTAATTCTTTATGAGATTTATCTGTAAAAAATTCATTATAATAATCAAACTTTATTGGTTTCAATCTTATTTGTGCTGTTCTTCTACCATATAAAGGGCTATCATAGGCTAACACTTCTGAATACATCATTGAGATCAGTGAGCCACATAATATTAGCATTATATTATTTTCTTTTAATTTTTCATCGTAAATTCTCTGAAATATCGAGGAAAATTCTTTATTTACCATACACAAATATTGAAATTCATCTATCACTAAAACAAATTTTTCTTTTTTAGATAATTTTGAAATTAGATAAGTAAACAATGTATCCCAATCCTTTATTTCTATTTTATCTAATAAATCGTCATTAAAGTAAATAGCTAATTGCTTTTTAAATCTTTCAATTTGAATAATTTCACTTTGTTTATCAGCAAAAAAATAAAATGATTTTTTCGTTTTAATAAATTCTTTAATTAAAGTTGTTTTCCCAGTTCTTCTTCTACCATAGATTACTGTAAAACTAGAATCTCTTAAAAACTCTTTTTCCAATGTTTTCATTTCTTTTTCTCTATTTATAAATTTCATATTTAACACCTCTAATAAATTATATAATACAAATTATTATAATTCAAATTATTATAATCTATATTATCATATTTTCTTGTGTTTAAAATTTATAACTCTATTTTTTTCTTTTTTATCCTTCTAAGTCCTGCTAACATCTTATCTCCTACTGCCTTAGTAGCTTTTATATCAGCTAAACTGTTATGAGCATTAGATAACTCTACTCCCATAGTCTTGCATATCGTTTCCAATTTATGATTTTCTAATTTAGGTACAACTTCTGCTATCTCTAAGGCTGTATATACACTTAAAGTATCAAATACTTGTTTATAATTTAGAAAACTTCCTAAATAATTATCTCCATTTCTTCTAAAAAATCTATTTAGTACATCTATATCAAATTTTACATTTTGTCCTGCTACAATAAATTTATCATCTCTATTAAATTTATCTATATATTTAGAAAATATAGCCACTAACTCCTCATATGCTTTTTTAGGAGTTCCATAACTTTCTAATTGCTCACGAGTTACTCCTGTTACTTCGAGAGCTTGTTCCGATATATCTGCTCCCTCATGAGGCCTACAAAATATGTCAAATTCTTCTACTTCTACACCATCTATTTCTATTACTCCTGATATCTGAAACATGGCACTATTTTCAGTTAATCCAGTTGTTTCTGTATCAAACCAAAGTATTTTCATCACTAACCTCCAAAATTATTTTAATTTATCCTTCTAATACATTCTATCACTTTTACTCCTTATACTATAATAGTATATACTAAATCTTTAGAAAATATGATATAATAGTACGAATAAAAAAATTATTTTTTATAATTTATATTTTTTTGCTATGCAAATTATTTTAAACTTATAAAAATTTGGAGGTTAATAAATGATATCAACTAGTAATTTAGGGCTTTCATTCCCTGGAAAAAAATTATTTGACGATGTAAATATTAAATTTACACCTGGTAACTGTTATGGTCTTATAGGAGCAAATGGTGCTGGAAAATCTACATTTCTTAAAATCTTAGCTGGAGAGATAGATAGTACTGAAGGAGAAGTAATCTTAGGACCAAAGCAAAGATTATCTTTCTTACAACAAGACCATTTTGCTTTTGCTGATGAAGTTGTTTTAGATGTAGTAATGATGGGACATAAAGAACTTTATGCCATAAAAAAAGAGCAAGAAGAACTTTATGCAAAACCAGATGCTACAGAAGAAGATTATGCTAGAGCTGGAGATTTAACTGATAGAATTGAAGAATTAGATGGTTGGTCTGCTGAAACTAATGCAGAAAAACTACTTACTGGATTAGGAATAAAACCAGAGTTACATTACAGAATTATGAATGAACTTACAGAACCTGAAAGAGTAAAAATTCTTTTAGCTCAAGCTTTATTCGGAGAACCAGATGTTTTATTATTAGACGAACCTACAAACGGTTTAGATCTTCATGCTATTAACTGGTTAGAAAATTTCTTATTAAATTTCAATGAAACTGTTATCGTTGTATCCCATGATAGACATTTCTTAAATAAAGTTTGTACTCATATTGCTGATATTGATTTTGGAAAAATAAAGATCTTTGTTGGAAACTATGATTTCTGGTATGAGTCAAGTCAAGTAGTATTAGAATTAATTAGAAATAAAAACAAAAAATTAGAGCAAAAAAGAGAAGAATTAAAAACATTTATTGCTAGATTTAGTGCCAACGCTTCTAAATCTAATCAAGCAACTGCTAGAAAGAAAATGTTAGAAAATTTAAAATTTGAAGACATGCAAGTTTCTAATAGAAAATATCCATTTATTGAATTTAAATCTAATAGAGACGCTGGAAACAATATGTTAAAAGTTGAAAATTTAACTAAAACTATCGATGGAGTAAAAGTATTAAATAACATTACATTCACAATAAATACTGGAGATAAAGTAGTATTTTTAGCTAAAAGTGATATTGTTAAAACTACTCTTATTAAAATATTAGCAGGAGAATTAGAACCTGATTCTGGTGAAATAACTTGGGGAGTAACAACTTCTTTAGGTTATATGCCAAGAGATAATTCTAGTTTTTTCACACCTGACAGTGGTGACAACCTTATAGATTGGTTAAGACCCTATTCACCTGATCAACATGAAAGTTTCATCAGAGGATTCTTAGGAAGAATGTTATTCTCTGGAGAAGATGCTCAAAAGAAACCTAGTGTTCTTTCTGGAGGAGAAAAAGTAAGATGTATGTTATCTAAAACAATGATGACAGGTGCTAATGTTTATTTATTTGATAATCCTACAGACCATTTAGATTTAGAATCTATCCAATCACTAAATAAAGCTTTAATTAAATTTAATGGAACAGTTATGTTTGCTGCTCATGACCATGAGTTTATTCAAACTATTGCTAATAGAATTATAGAAATTACTCCTAATGGTATAGTTGATAAATTAATGGAATTTGATGAATATATCAAAGATGAAGCTGTAGAAGCTAGATTAGCAGAAATGTACAAAGAAAAATAAAGATACCAAAAGAACCCTTGAAATTCAAGGGCTCTTTTTTTAATATATAATTATTTTAATCAAATAAACTAACTTATTAAACTATAGAAAATAAGCATGATCTAATTTAAAATAATTATTTAAATAATAAATTTAAAAATTGTTTTTGAATTATATATATTTTCATTATTATATATATTCTTTTTTAGAGTTTTAAAATTTATCCTATTTGGAATCTCTTGTGTTTCAATACAAATTCCTTTAAATGGCATATTTTCTAAATAATAACCAGTATAAATAACAGCTACCTCTTCAGTTGTTGTTACCATTAATTTTCTACCACTTTTTTTTGATTTTAAAATTATATTTGCTTCTTGTGTTTCTGCT
>QNYN01000138.1 GCA_003973585.1 Fusobacteriota bacterium
GAGATATAGATTATTTAAATCCTTCAGACATCGAGTCTATAGATGTATTAAAAGATGCTGCATCTGCTGCTATTTATGGTTCTCGAGCTGCAAACGGAGTAATATTGGTAACTACAAAAAAAGGGAAGAAAAACACTGATCCTATAGTAACTGTTGATGCATACTATGGACTTCAAAACATGTATAAAAAGCCATCTGTTCTTAATGCACAAGAATATGCTTATATCATGAATGAAGCAAGAGTAAACGATGGACTACCTGTTTATGATTATGCGTCAATGATACCAAATTGGTCGGAAATTGAAAATGGTAGTAAAGGAACAAATTGGGTTGACGAAATGACTATGAGAAATGCTCCGAAGTCTAATTATTCTATAAATGTGGCAGGAGGTTCTGATAGAGTTACATACTCGTTTGGCGCATCTAGATTTGACCAAACAGGTATTGTAGGAGGAGACGTTATTGACGCAGGATTTGGAAGAACAACTTTGCGATTAAACACTGAATACATTATAGCTAAGAGAGGAGATAAAAGTTTGATAACTGTAGGTGAAAATATTACTTATAATAATTCTAGTTCTAAAAACGTTGCCGAAGGAAACATCTACTATAATGATCTACATAATGCACTTGTTCAGAATCCTTTCATGCCTGTTCGTGACGACAATGGTGAATACACAAAAACATATGATAATTGGGACGAATCACAAGTAAACCCAATAGCGTTAATGGATTATGAAAGAGGTAATGTATGGCAAAAAGACAATACCATTGTAGGAAATGTGTATATTAATATTGAGCCAATAGATAACCTTAAAATTAGATCAGCATACGGTATTAATTCTTGGTTTGGAAATTATAGAAGCTGGGTGCCATCTTATAATTTAGGTTCGTTAAATTCTAAACCTAAAGACATTGTTAGTCAAAAAATGAATCAAGGTAGTTCTTGGACATGGACAAACACTATTTCTTATGACTTTTCTATAGACAAGCATAACTTTTCTACTTTAGCTGGGGTAGAGATGAATAAATCTCAGTTATCATTGACTCTAGAAGGACAAAATCAAGGTAGTAACTTTCAAACTCCTGAAGGAGCTTACCTAATAAATGTTCCTATACAAGACGTAACACTAATAGAGCTTACCGGTATGGATTGGGCAGCACAAGGTGGCGGTCTTTTATCTTATTTTGGAAGTGTTACATATAATTACGATGAGAAATATATGTTTACAGGAGTTCTTAGAGCAGACGGTTCATCTAATTTCTATGAAGACAATAGATGGGGTGTTTTCCCTTCAGTAGCCGCAGGTTGGGTTGTTAGTAATGAAGATTTCTTATCTGATGTAGATGCCATAACTTATTTAAAACTTAGAGCTAGTTGGGGACAAAACGGAAATCAATCAATCCCTAATTTTGGATATACATCTAACATAGAATATGGAAATTCTTATTTCTTTGGAGATGATAAAACAAAAATATCGAATGGTGCAAATCCTTCAAATGTTCCAAATTTAAATACTACGTGGGAAACTTCAGAACAAACAAACTTAGGACTTGATGCTAATTTCTTTGCCTCTAGATTGAAGTTTACATTTGATTGGTATGTTAAAAACACTAAAGATTGGTTAGTAGATGTTCCTATTTTGGCAACAGCTGGAGCTCCAAGTGCACACGTTAATGGAGGAGCAATTCAAAACAAAGGTATAGAACTATCTTTGGGTTGGAGTGAATCAATAGGTGATTTTAATTGGGGAGCAACTGTAAGTATGTCTCATAATACAAACAAAATCACAAGTATCGCTAATGAGGAAGGTATCATCCACAGTCCATCTAATGTATTAAGTCAAGGTACTGCTGAAGTTGTAAGAGCCGAAGTAGGTCATCCTCTTGGTTATTTCTGGGGATTTGAAACTGCAGGATTACTTCAAAATCAAGCTGATGTTAATGCTTATGTGGTACCTACAAACGATGTAACTATTGCAAATGGAAGAGCCGGAAAGCCATATTTTGATGATTTAAGAGCTGGAGACGTACGTTTTGTAGATCAAAACCAAGATGGTTTCATTGATGATTTAGATAAAATCAACATGGGAGATCCTTTACCAGATTATATTTTCGGATTACAATTAAATGCTGGATATAAAGGTTTCTATGCTAATGCTACTCTTACAGGTCAAGCTGGAATGCAAGTTATGCAGTCTTATAGATCTTTTGTTGATAAAACTCGTCAGAATTATACAACAGAAATATTCAATAGATGGCACGGAGAAGGTACTTCAAATACTATACCTAGATTGAGTACTGCTTCAAACAGAAATACAACTTTTGTTTCTGATATATACATGCACGATGCTTCTTTCTTGAGAATTAGTAATATTACTATTGGTTATGGATTTAAAGATTTACTTAAAAATCAAAAATTCATTTCTGATTTAAAGATTTATGCAACTGCACAAAATCTTTACACATTTACTTCTTACAACGGAATGGATCCTGAAGTTGGATATGGTCCTACTAAATGGTCATCAGGTATAGATTTAGGTCTTTATCCTGCTGCACGTACATTCTTGTTTGGTATAAAAGCTACATTCTAACAGTAAAATATTTTTGATATGATTAAGAAAACAATATATCTTTCCTTTAAATACAAAAAACATACTATACTTTTTTATATTATAAAAAATTAATGTTTTTTTGATTTTACGATATAACTCTTTTTCATTATTATAATTTTGATTTAATTGGTTTAAAATAATATTAACAAAACTATTTGCTTCTTCACTAATCGAACCAGAAACCAAACTAAAAAGTTGAAGTATTGTAGATTTTCCACTACCTCGATGTCCAATAAAAATATTAGTACCATTTTTTATTTTAATGTTAAAATTATTAGAATTATGAAGTTTTAAAAAACCACCTTCTGTTATTAACCCTAAAATTCTATTATTTGTATCTTTTTTAATTTCAGTAATTTTTATTTTCTTAGAAATTCTAGTAATATTTTCTTTAATTTGTCTTTCTTTTTCTAAGCTAGGTCTATTTAATGTCCCTGAATTACTAATAATATCTCGCTCTCGCTCTTTATAAAAATACCAATCAATTTTCTTCCGTCTAATCGTATGCAATATATCATTTGCTAATTTTTTAGAAATCTTTTGATCAGAATATATTTGTTTAAAACCATAAAATTTTAAAACTTTATTTAATTTAGAATAATCCCCTATTATATCTAATTCATTCATTAAGTCATTTGTAGTAAAAGTAAATTTAGACATTGAATATTCCTAGAGATTTAATTTTTTTGACAATATTCAAATTATAACTTATTTTAATAAAAAATATGGCATAATAAAATATCTTGACATACCAAATTACAATAACTAGATTGTAAGGTATGAGAAGTATAACTTCTACAAGTGGCGTTTCGCTCTGCCGTATGAGCGACCAATTTTAAAACCACTTATCATCTATAGGTACATTTTTTATACTCTTTTAACTATTTTTCTTCGCTATATTAACAGCGTCTATTTCTCATATCATAATCATCATGGTCACATATACATTGCAAAACAGCTATATTATTATCAATAGAGATTAA
>QNYN01000195.1 GCA_003973585.1 Fusobacteriota bacterium
CACCTTTTTTTGCATTTGTAGTATTTGTAAGGATGTTAATTGTTACTCCAATTGAAGGTACAGCAACTTTAGAAGCTCCAAGTCCACGTTGAACTTGCATTGATCTAGTAACATCAGAAAGGCCTGCCCAGTTACTCCAGTAAACACGTCCATTCTCCATGTCGTTTACAGGAATACCGTTAATCATAACAGCCACGTTTTCTGAGTTAAATCCACGTAAGTTAATACGAGAATCTCCGTATCCACCACCTTGTCTTGTTGCATATACACCAGGTGTAGATTTAAGAATTTCAGGAAATTCTTGTGTACCTAATTTTTCTTGAATTTTTGTTGGTGTGATTGAAGAAACAGCAACTGGAGTTTTTCTATCAACAGCAACGTTTGCTATTAATTGAATTTCCTGAAGACCAACTGCATCAGCCTTCATTATAATCTTCCCAAGATTTACTGTTTGACCATCAGCAACTGTAATGTGTTTTTTTACAGTTGTGTAACCCATAAATGTAAAAATAACAGTTCTTTTACCTGGCTTAACTGTTAATTCGAAATTTCCTTCGAAATCAGTTGTTACACCATTAGTGGTTCCTTTGACTACAACGTTTGCTCCAGCCATAGCTTCGTTCATATCGCCATCCCAGGCAATACCTTTTACAATTCCTTGTGAGAACCCTAATGTAGATATCAACATTAGAACAAGGGTTGCATACAATTTTGTAAATGTGCGTCTCATAAAAATATATTAAGTTAATTTCCGTTATTGTAAATATAAACGCTTCATGGTGCAAAACTGAAAAAATATATTGAAATTAGAATGTGTTTTACCAGTATTTATGTTAGAAGTAGTTAAGCTGTTTTTGTTTTGTAATGTTTTTGTTTTATTGGTGTTTGCTTATAATTTAGTAACAGTGCTACTTTTAGTCGTTTCTATGTGTTAGATGTCTTGTCGTCGGAATCTTGAAATGTGTAGGAATAGGATTACGAGATTTGTCTTATTTGCTTTGTTTGTAATGCAAAACTAAGTGTTTGTCATGGGTTTTATAGTGTTTATGTGACTTAAATAAATGTTAGTCAGTTGTTTATAGGTAATAAAAAAAGCTCATTATTCAAATAAATGTATATTCGAATGATGAGCTTAGTAATTTAGAAAAAACACTAATGTTAATCTCCCCAGATACTTTGTATATATTCAGGATGATCTACAAAAGGATTTCTATTATGTTGAATTTTATAAACGTCTTCGTTTCTATCTATTTCTTTTTGACTTACTGGATCGCTTTCTGCCCATTGTTTTAGAATTTCTAATTCCCAATCTTCAAAAACTTTAGTACTACTTCCGTCGAGTACTAAATCAGCATTTTCTGTATTGTTTTCCCAAGATCCAATTTGATCCTCGTAGCGGGTAGCCATATAGAAATAAATACGAGCTACATCTCCTTTATACTCATCTATTGGTTCAAAAACAGTATGACCATTAGCATCAGTACCTAGCTTACTTCCATTAACAGATGTCCAAGTAGTATTTTCTACTTCTCCATAAGGATTATTTCCTCTCATTCCATTAACTTTAGAATCAGTTGGTAGTACTTGAAAGATATCAGATCTCATAGGATATTGCTTATTGAACCAACTTTGAGGCATTGTATGCTCTCTATTATAGTTAGTTCCCTCTGGTCCAGTATGTCCATCATTCTGATCGTCTCCTAAAACGTACTCGTATTCTCCTGGCTGTTTTCCATCAGGAACAGTTGGATTATTAGGATCAGGAATATCAGAATAAATATCCCAAACAATATGTTTCTTTCCATACTTGTCATCAGTAGTATTATAAGCTTCCCAAAGACCCTTGTAACCAACGTCTACAGTATTAGAAGAAATAATTTTATGCAATGCTGTTTTTAATTCGTATCCTGTTTTTCCTTCAGCAGGACCGTAATAGTCTCCTGGTTCAGGAGGAGTTACGTCACCATCTTTATTGAATACGAAATTATCGATTGAATAACCTCCATCTTTAACATGTTCTTCTCCTTCGTAAACAAATGCTAAAACTACGTTTCCAAATGTTGATAAATCTATATCTCCAGAAGCAGTCCATTGTCCATAATCGTTTTTACCTGAAGTACCTATTTTAGCAGGAATTTCTCTCCAAAGGAATTCAGAAGGAGCTTTAGATCCATCGAAATCAGCAGATACATAAACTTTTAGTGTTGCTCCGTCTAGGTGATCGGCTCTTGTTTCGAAATGAACAATTTTGTTAGTTGCATGAGCAACGTCCAATATTGGAGTTATCAACCATGATTTTCTAGCCTCAGAAGTTGTGTAAACAGAAATATTAGCATAACTATTAGATTCATGAGCATTGTACATCCATCCTTTTGAACCTGTTTCAACTATATTATTCCAACCTTCAATCTTTAATTGGTCATATTGTTTACCATCAAAAGTTTCATTTAAGGTTTTAACTATTGTTGGTTTTTCTGGATCTGGTGCTTGACATTCTGGTAACTCAACTGTATTGCCTGTGAAATCTTTCATGTCAGCAGGTGAGTTGATTATTAACTGAGGAGTGTCTCTAAATCTTGTTAGAGTAGCTTCAATGTTTCCTAGTCCATCAGGAAGTATTTCAGATTGGAAGTCAGCGTAACCACTAGAACGAAGTACTATGTCTGTACCATTTTTACAACTAGAAAAATATCTGTTAGTGGTTTTATCTTCCTCAGCATAGTTTTTTCCTTTGTCGTTTTTAGATACCTGCACATTCTCTATACGAACATACATACCTGCATATTCATTTAGTTTACTGTTGGCTTCTTGTATAGTTATAACCTTTGGCTCTACCTTATATATTTTTCCAAAAGTTGTATGTTTCACCATAAAAGGCAAAGGAATTTGAATAGCAGATGGTGCTCCATTGTATTTTCCTTCCATCCCTATTTGAACTCTTTGTCCGTATGATCCTAATACCAAATCGTTACAATCTATAGCAATTTTCTGCCCCAACTGAAATGTTGTGTACAGTACGCTACCATCTACTCTAACGGTAATACCACTAGTTGAATCTTGTATATACAATTCTTTGTAAATATTACCTTCTTTGTCAGACGATATTACTTGACCTACAATAACCGTATTTTCAGGAATAGGTGTTATTGTATTGTCTTCGGCATTACCTCTAATCGCTTTTAGTTCGGCAATGGTCATTGTAGCTGCGTCAGGAGCTATTTCTTCTAATTCTGCCTTAGGTACAGCATCAAACTCTTTTTTAACACATGATGTAATACTAAAAAGCACAAATAGAAATGCAAATCCTAGTACATGCTTACTTCGAAACTTGAAAAACATAAAATCCAATTTTAAATTATTATGGAAATCTTTTACCTCACATTTTGTGAGGTATTGTTGCATTTAGCAACATTAGTTCCTCAAGGAGCGATCAAACTACCTTGAGGATTGTATTATTAATATTTAGTTGAATAACTAATATTATTTCTTTTCTGTAACTGAAACGTCGTCGTAGTAAACTACAGCTCCATTATAAGTACGTAACTCAAAATAAATATTTGTAGTTCCTGTCGGAGCAGTATATTCTTCTTT
>QNYN01000087.1 GCA_003973585.1 Fusobacteriota bacterium
TATGAAAATTTATTAAAAAAAGGATATGATCTTACAAAAGATTTGATACCTATTACTACTTCTCAACATTATTTTATGGGTGGGATAACAGTAGACAAAGATGGAAAAACTAGTTTAGAAAACTTATATGCTTGTGGTGAAATTGCTTTTACAGGATTGCATGGTAGAAATAGACTTGCTAGTAATTCCCTTTTAGAAGGATTAGTTTTTGGAAATAGAGTAGCAGAATCTATAAATAAAGCAATAGCTGAAGAACTCCCATCGTCTGATGAGACACCTTCATCTTTAGTAGAGAGGGAGAACAAAAGTGAGAGTTCTATTGACATAGAAAAAACAAAGGAAGAAAATAGAGAACTAGTAGTAGAAGAGATACTAAAAGTTAGGGAGGAGTTAAAAGATGAACTTTCTATTGATTGATGAGATAATAAAGGATGCGTTATTAGAAGATGCAGTGGTAGATGATATTACTACAAATTCTATCCTTGATAATAAAGCAACATGTGAAGTAGATTTAATAGCAAAAGAAGATGGGATAATTTGTGGATTAGAAGTATTTAAAAGAACTTTTGATATCTTAGGTGATGTAGAAGTGGAATTTTTAACTACAGAAGGAGCAAGGGTAAAACCTACAGAAGTTATAGCTAAAATATCTGGAAATGCTAAAAATATATTAAGTGGAGAAAGAGTTGCCCTTAATTTACTTCAAAGAATGTCAGGAATAGCAACAAAAACTAATAATATGGCTAAAATCCTTGAGGGAACTGGAATAAAATTAATGGATACAAGAAAAACAACTCCTAATTTGAGATATTTAGAAAAATATGCAGTGAAAACAGGTGGAGGAAATAATCATAGATACAATCTTATGGATATGGCTATGATAAAAGATAATCATATAATGGCAGCAGGAGGAAGTCTGACAAAAGCTGTATTAGCAGTTAGATCTAATCACCCTTTTGTAAAGAAGATAGAAGTAGAAACTGAATCTTTAGATCAGGTAAGGGAAGCAGTAGAAGTAGGAGCAGATATTATCATGTTAGATAATATGAGTGTAGAAACTATGGGAGAAGCTATAAAGATTATAGATGGAAAAGCTATAGTTGAAATATCTGGAAATGTAAATGAAGCTAGAATAGAAGAAATAAAAGGATTAAAGGTAGACTATATATCTTCAGGAGCATTGACTCATTCGTATACTTCGTTAGATATTAGTATGAAAAATTTAAAACTAAATTAAAATAAATTCCCACTTTTAGAATTTAAAGGTGGGAATTTTTAATATATAGAATTATTTTTTTAGTTTTTAAATAAAATTTATCCAAATATTTTTTCATCAAAAATTAAACTTGCTTTATCTACAAATTCACTTCGATGAACGGTATTTAATGTAATATGAGCAGTTTCAGGTAATTCTTTTAGCCATTCAATAGAAGCGTATAACCCAGATTTATCAGGATCTAATCTTGATATGGTTTGTTGAGCAACATCACCAATAAGAATTAACTTACTTCCTTCTCCAATTCTTGTTATCATTGATCTCATAGCATGGATATCAAACCCTTGAGATTCATCTATAATTACTATCTTATTTAGAAAACTAGAACCTAAAATAGATGAAATATCTAAAACTTCTACTTTATCTTGATCTATTAACCCTTGTAAAATTTCTACCCCTTTACGAGATTTTTTTCCACGAATATGTTGGATGTTTTCAAAGGTTGTAGTGTAATTAGAAAAATGTGTTAATAATTTTTCTTCAGTATCTCCTGTAGTAAACCCTTGGTAACTCCATTTATCCACAGGAGCAGTATTTTTTCCAATTAATATTTTTTCATAACGATCATTTCCTAAGACTTGCTCTAAAGCAGCAGCTACTGCTAATAATGTTTTACCACACCCTTGTCTAGAAGTTATCGTTACAAAAGGAATCTTAGGGTCTAAAAGGACTTCAATGGCAAATTTTTGTCTTATATCTTTAGAAGTGATTCCATAAATTTTAGCATCATTATATTTTAATTTTACAATCATATTTTTATTTTTATCATATTTACCTACAATTTGATTATAGCTAACTTCTGTGTACCCATAGAAAAATTGATTAGGATACATAGCTTTTACTTCTACATCATCTAAAGATATTTCCTTAGCACTATAGAATTTTTTTACAATATCAGAATTAACTTTTTTTGTAATAATACCAGTATAAAGATCATCTAATTTATGTTTGTCTGAAGAATCTAATATAAGACATTTGATTCCAAGGGAAGAAGCTTTTACTCTCATACTAACATCATTAGTCAAAAGAATAGAGTCTTTATATCGATCCATTATCATCAAAGCTAAAATTTTATTATCTACATAGGTGGGATCTAGGCCGTCTGGAATTAAAGATAAATCACCTTGAATTTCTGTTTTTAGAATTACATTATTATTTATAGTTATTCCTTCAATAAGATTACCGTTTTTTTCAATCTCTTTAAAATACCTAAAAAATTGACGAGCACGAAATCCGCTATTTCCATCTCTAGATTTAATTTTATCAAGTTCTTCTAGTACATAGATAGGGATAATTAACTGACAGTTTTCAAAATCTTTCATAAAAAAGGGGTTTGCAATTATTACATTAGTATCAACGATGTATGAGTTTATAACTCCCACCTCCTAAATTTAATTAATAAAAGTATAGTATTTAAAAGGATTAAAATCAACTATAAGTAGAAAAATAAGGGGAAGCTCCAAAAAAAGTAGAATTTTCTAAAAAAAAGGTTGCAATAAAAAAGTAGTTATAGTATACTAAATGAGTTCTAAGGAACATATGCTCGCATAGCTCAGTTGGGAGAGCACCTGCCTTACAAGCAGGGGGTCACTGGTTCAAGTCCAGTTGTGAGCACCATTAAAATCTTATAATTATATATATGGGGGTGTAGCTCAGTCTGGTTAGAGTGCTTGCCTGTCACGCAAGATGTCGCGAGTTCGAGTCTCGTCACTCCCGCCATATTTATGATGCCTTGATAGCTCAGTCGGTAGAGCAGAGGACTGAAAATCCTCGTGTCCGTGGTTCGATTCCGCGTCAAGGCACCATTTTATAAGATTAATAAATGACGGCGACGTCGCCAAGTGGTAAGGCAGAGGTCTGCAACATCTCCATCACCAGTTCGAATCTGGTCGTCGCCTCCAATTTATAAAACTTTTAATCAGTCTTTTGGCTGATTTTTTTTTGAAATTTTATGTGTTGTTTAGTGCTAAGTTTATTCTAGAATTAAGCCAAATCAAAAAGTTTCAAAAAAAATAAAAAAAGTGTTGACGAAATTTTGAAAGTGCGGTATACTTCTTCTTGTGCATCAGAGAAATATCTTTGAGACACAAAACAGGACATTAGCAATTAAATAGAGAAAGAAAGTGTAAATTAAAAACTCAATTGTAGTTTAAAACTTTAAGTTTTAAACAATCGATTAAGGTGTACAGTGGAAAGAACCACTATAAAAATAATATCTTTTAATAGATAGCTAAACTTCATTTATGAAGTTAGGATATAAATTTGAATGTAGAGTTTGATCCTGGCTCAGGATGAACGCTGACAGAATG
>QNYN01000173.1 GCA_003973585.1 Fusobacteriota bacterium
AAATAAAACTAAGTTATATCCGATTAATCAAACTTAAATTCTAAGAAAAATATTTATGCTATATTTTAGAGATATTTATTATTTTCATAAAAGGATTTTTTGTTGAAATGTAGTACTAATATAAAGTAGCAACATAATAAATTTTATAGTTTTTAGGAGGTATTTCTATGGAAAATAACATGCCATTATTAGGAGACAAATTTCCAGATTTAAAGGTTAATACAACTCACGGACCACTACATTTACCACAGGATATGAAGGGATCATGGTTTATACTTTTTAGCCATCCTGCTGATTTCACACCTGTTTGTACTACTGAATTTGTAGGGTTCCAAAGGATTTTTGATGAATTAGAAAAAATTAACTGTGCATTAATTGGAATGTCAATTGATCAAGTTTTTTCTCATATTAAATGGGTTGAGTGGATTAAAGATAACTTAGATACTAAAATAAAATTCCCTGTTATTGCTGGAAATGATACTATTGCAAATAAATTAGGAATGTTACATCCAGGAAAAGGAACAAATACTGTAAGGGCAGTATTTATTATTGACCCTGAAGGAAATGTAAGATTAATTATGTACTATCCACAAGAAATAGGTAGAAATATGGAAGAAGTATTAAGAGCTGTAAAGGCACTTCAAACTTCTGATAGAGAAGGGGTAGCAACTCCTGCTAATTGGCCTGAAAATGATTTAATTGGATCAAATGTTATTGTTCCTCCTGCTCAAACTGAAAAAGAAGCTGAAGCTCGTTTAAAAGATCAAAATATAACTTGTTTTGATTGGTGGCTATGTCATAAAAAATTATAACTTTTCTCAAAAAGGTTAGCTTTAAAGCTAGCCTTTTTATTTTGATAATAACCTTATATCCTTGTAATACCTATATAAATAGTATATAATGTATCGCTAAATACTTTTTATTAGGAGGCACAAATGAAAGAAAGATTAATTCCAGAAAAAATTGTGAAAGAATTAAATAAATATATAATATCTCAAGAGGAAGCTAAAAAAAATGTAGCTATCTCCCTTAGAAATAGATACCGAAGAAAACAAATAAAAGATCCCAAATTAAAAAATGAAATAACTCCTAAAAATATAATTTTAATGGGACCTACAGGAGTAGGTAAAACAGAGATTGCTAGAAGGTTAGCTAGTATTACCGACTCACCATTTATCAAAGTAGAAGCAACTAAATATACCGAAGTAGGATATGTTGGTAAAGATGTAGAGTCTATGATAAAAGACTTAGTTTCTCTTACTTTTAATAGATTAAAAAGCCAAAAATTTGAAGAATTAAAAGAAAAATACTTAGAACAAATTTTATTAAAGGTGGCTAAATTAATAAAACCTTATGGAACTATTGATTTAAAAGAAAAAGAAGTTTTATTGCAAGATATAAAAGATGGTAAATATGACGAAACAGAAGTTGAAATAGAAAAAACAAAAACTCCAGAAACTCCAATGGTAGAAGTATTTTCTCCTAGAGGTGATTCTGATGATGAAGGGCTTAAAAATGTTTTAGATAATATTATGAACTCATTTCCTGGTGGAAAGAAAAAAATTGTTAAAATGAATGTAAAAAATGCTATTGATTATTTACTTCGGATAGAAGTGGAAGCTAATGTAGATTTAGAAGAATTAAAACCTATTGCTATTTCAAAGGTAGAGGAAGATGGTATTATCTTTATTGATGAAATAGATAAAATTGCTGAAAGGGAAGGAAGTCGTAGCGAAGTATCACGACAAGGAGTCCAACGGGATATTTTGCCTATTATAGAAGGAACTACTGTAATGACTAAATATGGTTCTGTTCGTACTGAACACATCCTCTTTATAGCAGCAGGGGCTTTTACTTTGGCTTCTCCTAGTGATTTAATGCCAGAATTACAAGGAAGATTTCCTATTAAAGTAAAATTAAAAAGTTTAACTAAAGAAGATTTTATAAAAATCTTAACTGAAGTTGAGTTTAATTTACTTGTTCAATATAAAGAATTACTAAAAACAGATAATGTTAACTTGAGTTTTACAAAAGGTGCTATTGAAGAAATAGCTCAAGTAGCTATAGAACTTAATGAAGATATAGAAAATATCGGTGCTAGAAGATTAGCTGGAGTTATTGAAAAGATTTTAAATGATATTATGTTTGAAGCTCCATATGGTAAAGAAAAAAGCATAAAAATAGGGAAAAAAGATGTATTAAAAGTCTTTAACTATGATTCTGAAGAAGAAAACTTAGATAAATATATTTTATAATTTATCTTGTTATAAAAAGTTGTATATAAAGTGAGGGTTAATATGTACTTAAAATGTGTGGAAATAGATGGGTTTAAATCCTTTGCTGATAAGATAACCTTAGATTTTAATATGGGAATTACTTCTATTGTAGGACCTAATGGAAGTGGAAAATCCAATATTTTAGATGCTATTTTATGGGTATTAGGAGAACAATCATATAAAAATATCAGAGCTAAAGATAGTAGTGATGTGATTTTTTCAGGTGGAAAACTAAAAAAAGCTAGATCAGCAGCAATGGTTTCATTATATATAGATAATCAAGATCAAACTCTTGAGATGGAAGATGAAATAATAAAAATTTCTAGAAAAATTAATAGTAAAAGTGAAAATGAATATTATATAAATGATAAAAGATGCCGATTGAAAGACATAAATGAATTATTTTTAGATACAGGAGTAGGAAAAAATGCTTATTCTGTTATTGGACAAGGAAAAGTTGAAAAAATAATCAGTGCTTCTAATAAGGAAATCAAAAGTATCATCGAAGAAGCTGCTGGAATAAAAAAGATTAAACTTCGAAAAGAAGAAGCTTTGAAAAAACTTTCAAAAGTTGAATTAGAAACTGAAAAAATTAATTTAATAGCTAACGAATTAAAAGATAATAAAGATAAAATTGAAAAACAAGCTGAAAAAGCTATAAAATATAAAAAAATAGATGATGAAATTAAAGTATTAAAAAAATCAATCTTTTCTGAGGAACTTAAAGTTAACAAAAAATCTTTAAATACTTTAAGGGAAGAAAAAGAAAAACTAGATTCAAATCTTAAAAAATTAGAAGAAACTTTTTTAATTAAAGAAAATAATTTAGAAGAAGTAAATAAAAAAAGAAGTCTTTTAAATGAAGAAATTGAAAACTTAACTAATCAAAATATAAATTTAAAAAGAGATCTAGATAAATTAGTCAATGATAAAATTTTATATAGTGAACGAATTAGTGGATTTACCCGTGAAATACAAATAAAAAAAGAAACTTTAACTAAAACAGAAGGAAAACTAAAAGAAGAATATTTAGAAGTTGATAGATTAAAAAATAAAAAAACAACTATCTACGACGAATTAAAAGGCTTGGAAGATGAAAATTTAAAATTTGAAACACAAATAAAAGAAATTGAAACTGTTCAAACAAATTTAGAGGTAGAAATTAGTGTCCAAAAAGAACATATTATGGATTCTGAAGTTGGTAGATTGATATTAATTGCTGAAATAGAAAATTCAGAAAAAAGGAGTAAGAGTAGTGAGAATAAACTCCGTGAACTAGATACTGAAGCAAATGAAT
>QNYN01000146.1 GCA_003973585.1 Fusobacteriota bacterium
ATTTGAATAATAAATAAATTGTATTTTGTTAAAATAATATGATAATACATTTCAAGAAATATCAACTCTGGTTATTGGTAATACTTAGTTTTACAAATATGGGTTTACCCAATAAATTGCCGGGCACAGTAAAAAGCGTATCCTGCGAGCTATTGGCATAAATCGTTGTTAGCAAATTCATATTACTATCCAATATTTCCCATTTTCTGCTTTTTTCTGAAAGCAAGAATAGCCGCAGGATCCGATGAAAGATTTCCATCTCGGATCATAGCCATCTCTCTTTGTGTAAGGTTGAGATCGTTTACCTGTTTATCTATTTTCTTCATTGAATTTGCTGGCACCATCTTCTCTAAATGAAACCGTAAATAGATATTTACTCATCAAGGAATAATTCATTCTTCCCAAAAACGAAATAATTGTTTCATCCGATTTAAAAAGTCGCAAGGGCAAATAGTTTTGAGCGAAAGAAATACCATCGGCACGTAAATGGGTTTGTACAAAGCCAAATATTGCATCGTCCTTATGCGGATAGGATACTTGCCATCGCAAGAAAAAACTAAGAATAATAAGTGCCACTAAAAAAGGAATAATAAAGGATTTCGATTTCAGGAAACGATACTTAACAGACAGCCAAATAAAAACGGCCATATTGATCAAGCACTAAAAGACCACCATATTCTGACATTTCACCTAACGGATAAAAATGAAAATCTAGTCCTGTATCGTCTATCCACTCTTGCATGTCCAATTCAAAATCCTTTATATATTCATTATGAACTCTAAAGACTCTTTTGTAACCATCTGGATCTACAAACTCTAACCCATATAGATTTTCTATAATAGATATTGGCATGGTAGCTATAAAATCTACAGATGCAAGTGAAAAATATAAAAGCTTATGGTTATCATGGAGCATTAACAGAAGAAAATATCTTAGGACAAAATTTTTATGCAGATATAACCTTATATAAATCTTTAAAGAAAGCAGGGGAAACCGATGAATTAGATGAAAGTATAAGCTATGTAGATGTATATTATGATGTAGAAGGTATTATAAAAAATAAAAAATTTAAACTGATAGAAGCACTAGCAGAAAAAATAGCTCAAACTTTACTTGAAAAATATAGTATAAAAAAGGTAAAAGTAAAAATAAGAAAACCAGGAGCTCCTATTAATGGAAATTTTGATTATGTAGGAGTAGAAATAACTAGAGAGGCAAAAGATTATGAAAGTAAATAAAGTTTACCTAAGTTTAGGTTCTAATATAGGGAATAAATATTATCATATTTTAGGAGGAATTTTTGCTGTTTCAGAATTAAAAAGGACTAAAGTAAAAAATATTTCTAGTTTTTATTCTACAGCTCCAGTTGGTTATTTAGATCAAGATGAATTTTTAAATTGTGCTATAGAAATAGAAACTGAATTATTACCATTAGAGCTTTTGCGTAAATTAAAAGAAATAGAAAAAAGATTCAAAAGGGAACGAAAGATAAAGTGGGGGCCTAGAACACTAGATATAGATATAATACTATATAGTGATTTAGAGATCGATACAGAGGATTTAATATTACCTCATCCTAGGTATAAAGAAAGAAATTTTGTATTGATTCCTCTATTAGATATAGTGAAAAATAAAAATGAGATTAAGTCTATGATAGATTATAGTGATACTAGTGTAAAATTAGAAGAAAAGCAAAATATCTTAGTAAGTACATGTTTACTAGGAGAAAATACCACATATAATGGTGGAAATAACTATAATTATTTAATAGTAAAATTATTAAATAAATCATTTAAATTATATGAAACATGCCCTGAAGTAGAAGGTGGACTTCCTACTCCGAGAATACCTGCTGAACGAATAGGGGATAAAGTTATTAGAAAAGATGGAGTAGATGTAACAAAAGAATTTGAAAAAGGAGCAGAATTAGCTATAGAAAAGGCAATAAAAAATAAAGTTATTCTAGCGTTATTAAAAAGTAAAAGTCCTTCTTGTGGAAAAAATCGTATTTATGACGGAACTTTTTCTAAAAAATTAGTTTTTGGAAATGGTATTACAACAGATAAATTAATTTTACAAGGTTTTGATACAATCGAGGTGAACAAAGATGAACAATAGTTTTAGTGAAATTTTTGAACTTATAAAGAAAAGTAAAAATATTTTAATTACAGCACATGTAAGCCCTGACGGAGATGCAATAGGGAGTGGATTAGCTCTTCTTTTAGCTTTAAATAAATTAAATAAAAATATGAAAAAAGAAGCTAAAGAAAAAGAAGAACTTTATTTAGATAAAACACTAAGATTTATTTTAGAAGATAAAGTTCCTAAAAATTTAAAATTTTTATCTCATTCTATCTTAATTGAAGAATTAGAAAATTATGACTCTAAAAATGAATTTGATCTTATGATTTGCTTAGATAGTGGAAATTTTGATAGAATAGGTAAAGTAGCTAGTTTAAAAAGTGAAAAAACTATAGTAGTAAATATAGATCATCATATAAGCAATAATAGATTTGGAGATTATAATTATGTAGGAGATGTATCTTCTACTTCAGAAATAATATTTGAATTTTTAGAAGAAATAGAATTATCATTTGATAAAAACATAGCCGAGTCATTATATACAGGGATAGTAAATGACACTGGAAATTTTAAACATTCAAATACAACTAAAAAAGTATTTGAAATAGCTAGTAAATTATTAGAATATGGAGCTAATCCAAATAAAATTATAACGAATTTTTTTGATACAAAATCTTTTGAAAAATTAAAATTAACTGGAAGGGTCTTGTCAAATTTTAAATTTGTAGATAATCTAAACTTAGTGTATTATTATATAAGCGAAAAAGAGTTATTAGAGTTAAATGCTACCAAAGAAGATGCAGGAGGCTTTGCAGAACTTTTATTATCCTTTGAAAAGGCTAGTGTTTCTTTATTAATGAGAGAAGATGATGGCTATATTAAAGGAAGTTTTAGGTCTAAACATGATATAGATGTAAATTTTTTAGCTAGTTTATTTGGTGGTGGTGGTCATATTAAGGCTGCAGGATTTAAGACAGAAAAAAGCTCAAAAGAGATAATAGATATTGTGATAAAAAATATGAGTAGGAGGAAATAAAATGAAAAAAAAGATATTGTTAGTAGTTGCATTAATGGCATTAACATTAGGAGGATGTACTAGTGGTAGTGGTGTATCAAATGTAAAAAAGGATGATAAAATTCAAAGTATGAGAACTTATGATTCTGTAGAGGGAGTAGTATCTCCTAAGAGAAAAGTTGTAATAGCAAAATTTAAAAATCAAACTAGATTTGGAAGTAGAAGATTAGGAGATAATTTAACTGAAGTTATCACAACTGAACTTGTAAAAAGTAATAGATTTATAGTTTTAGAAAGAGAAGATTTAGATTCAGTAATGCAAGAAATTAATTTTTCAAATGAGTTAGGGCAAGGAAAATTAGCTTCAGAAAGAAAATTTCAAGATGCAGATTATGTAATAACTGGTGCTATTACTAAGTATTCTGTAAATACAGTAGGAAACAAAAGTCTTATTTCAAGTAGTAAAACACAA
>QNYN01000186.1 GCA_003973585.1 Fusobacteriota bacterium
TCAACTTCAATCATACTTTTAATAGATGTTATTGGAGTTTTCAACTCATGACTAACATTATCTGTAAATTCATTTATTTGAATAAAACTTTTTTCGACCCTGCTTAACATAGAGTTTAAAGTTAAAATCAAATTAGAAATACTTTCATTTTGAGAAGTTATATCTATTCTGCTAGATAAATTTTTACCTTTTATATTTTTAGCTGAGTTAGTTATTTCATCTATACCTGTCAATAAAGTATTCATAATGTTATTAGTATTATAATAATTCCAAATTAAGGATAAAAATGTAATAAACAAAAAAATGAAAATTAATATATATAGGAAAAGTGAAATTTGATAGACATCAAACATCATAATATAAATATAAGGTTTACCATTATTTTCTAAATTTCCAATTAATATTCTTTTATTATTTATTGTAATATATGTAGTTTCATCCTCTTTTCTTTCTTTTAAAACTCTACTCAGAACTTTAGAAGCTGTTGAAAAAATAAAAGGATCGTCGTGAAGTTCTAAATATACGGTTTTTTTATTTTGAGGATCGATTACAATTACATCGTATCCTCTAGGAGTTAAACTTAAATAATCAATAACTGAATTTGAATCAAAAATTATACCTTCTTCCCTTAGAATATATTGAAATACAGCACCTTTAGTTGCTAATTTTTTGTCAATATAGTGTCTAGTAAAAATAAAGGAAAAGAATAAAATTCCAGTGAATAAAATAGCCAATGCTATAAAAGTTCTAACACTACTTTTTACAATAGTTAAAAGAATTATATTATTAGTTTTATTTTTTTCAATTAGTTTTTTTATTAACTTTTTAATATATATCCAACTCCTCTAACTGTATGAATTAATTTATCATCAAAAGATTTATCAATTTTTCTTCTTAAATGATTGATATATACATCAACTACATTTGTTTCAGAAATAAAATTAATATTCCAAACTTTTTCTGTTATCATTATCCGAGTAAGGACAGTGTTTTTGTTTTTAATAAAATATTCTAATAAATTAAATTCTCTAGTTGTAAGATCTATAACTTCATCATTTCTAGTTACTATTCGTTTTACTAAATCCATTTTTAAATCTTTAGCAACTAAAATATTGTCATTAACAATTTCTGAATTTCGTCTAAAAGTTGCCCTTATACGAGCTAATAATTCGGAAAATGCAAATGGTTTAACTAAATAGTCATCAGCACCTGCATCTAATCCTAAAACTTTATCTTGAATTTGATCTTTAGCTGAAATTAAAATTATATGAGTGTTATCTTTTTGTTTTTTTAGATATTTCACAACTTCTATTCCATTCTTTTTTGGAATCATAATATCTAATAATATCAATGAGTACTTGTTATTTAAAGCATAACTAATGGCGCTTTCACCATTGTCAACTACATCAACATCATAACCAGCTTCGATTAATCCTTTAGAAATATAATCTGATATTTTTTTTTCGTCTTCTACTAATAAGATTTTCATCTTTTCACTTCCTTTTATATTTTCATATAAAAACTAAAATTTATAGACTGTAATAGTTTTTAAGTAATTTTTTTAAATTTGCCATATCTTCGATACCACATAATTCACGAATAGAGTGCATAGAAAGCATAGCAAGTCCTAAATCTACAGCATTAATATCTAAATGTGTTGAAGAGATAGGGCCTATTGTAGATCCACCTGGTGTATCTGATCTATTAACGAAATATTGGTATGGTATATTATTCGGCTCTAATATTTGTTTAACTATAGATAGGGAATAAGCATCTGAAGTATATGATTGATTAGCAGTTACCTTTAGAGCTATACCATTATTTATTTTAGGTCTATTAATTGGATCTGTTTTTTGACTTTGAGCAGGATGAACAGCATGTGCTCCATCTACTGATAGCATAAATGAATTTGATAATGCACAGAAAAATTCTTCTCTATCAAGTCCTAAAGATAGAGAAATTCTATCTAAAGTATTTAAAAGCATATTTGAGTCGGCACCTTGTTTAGTATGACTTCCTACTTCTTCATTGTCAAAACACGCAAGAACATTAACACCATTGAAGCCTTCAGCTTCAATAAAAGCATGTAGTCCTGCAAATAGTGATCCTAGGTTATCAATTTTAGGAGCTGAGATCATATCTTCTTCTAATCCTACTAAACTTCCTTTAGTATAGTCATATAAATATAAATCGAAGTCTAAAATATCTTCAAAATTTATATTGTTTTCTTTAGCAATTAATTTTAATAAAAAATTATCTTTTTCTAACTTTTCATTAACAAGTGATAAAAGAGGTAAAGTATCATTTTGTCTATTTAATTCTACACCTTTATTCACTTCTCTATTTTGATGAATAGCTAAATTAGGGATAATTAAAATAGGTTTATTGATATCTACTAAAACTGTTTTTGGTTTAAATACATTTTCAGATTTAAGAACGACTCTTCCTGCAATACTTAGAGGTCTATCTAACCATGTATTTAATATTGGTCCACCATAGACTTCTGTGTTTAATCTAAGATATGAATCACTTACCATTTCTGGATTTGGTTTTACTCTAAATCCAGGTGAATCTGTGTGATTTCCAGAAATTTTAAATCCATATTTACTTAATTCACCATTTCCAATTGTAAATGCAATAAGTGAAGAATTATTTTTTTCAAAGAAATACTTTCCTTTAGGTTCTAAATTCCATTTTTCTCCTTCTTCTAATCTTTTAAACCCTTTTTCTAATAAAATGTTTGCTGTATTATTTGTTGCATGAAATACTGATTTTGAATTATATGAAAATTCTATAAAATCATTAGCTAATTTTTTCATAGTGCCCCCTTAATTTAATTGTATATATAAGTTTATAATAATGTTATACACTAAAATTAGAAAAATTAAAATACTTTAATTTAAATTTTATTTATTTTTTCTTGTAATTGGTTAATTATTTTAATTTTTCCTATTTTTTCAACACTTTCAAAGGAAAGTTGCTGTTTTTTATTTTTACTTAAATTACTAAGATTAATTCCTAGTAATTTTATTTTTTTTTCAAAATCAATTTCTTCTAAAATTTCTTTCATAGTTTTTTCTAATAATTCTAGATCTTGAGTGTTTTTATTAAAACTTTTTGATCGAGTAATTATTTTCCGATCTTCATATCGGATTTTTATACTTAAAGTTTTTGTATAAGAAGAATTTTTAACAAGTCTTTTATGAGTCTTAATTAGCAGTTTAGAAAATTCTTGAAAGATAACATCTTCATCTTCTAGTGGCAATGAATATGTACCTTCATTACTAATAGAGTGAGTTTTAGACTTAGAAGATATTTTTCTGTTATCGATCCCTCTAGAATATTCGTATATCATTTCACCTCTATTATATCCCAAAATACTCCTTAGCTCTTGCAATGAAACTTTTAGAACATCTGAAATTTTTAAAATATTATGTTTAGACAGAATTTCTTGTGTTTTTTTTCCAACTCCTGGAATAAGTTTCAGACTTTTATCCTTCATAAATTCTGCATATTCATATT
>QNYN01000132.1 GCA_003973585.1 Fusobacteriota bacterium
TTTTAATTTTCACTAAAAATCCTGAGGCTCTTGAGGAACATTTTAAGCCTATAAAAATAGAAAAACTGATTCTTAATCTTTGTGAATTTCTAGAGATCTTAACTTTTGAAAAAGAAATATCACTAAACTGCAATTTATCTAATAATGAATTAGAAGTTCTAGGAGATGAAACTTTACTACGAGATATCTTTTTAAATGTTATTTCTAATTCTATTAAGTATAATAAACATAAAGGTGAAATTAATGTCACATCTTTTGTTAAAGATAATATGTTAGGAATTGAAATTTCTGATACTGGAATTGGTATAAAAAAAGAAAATATAAATAAAATTACTGAAAGATTTTTTAGGGAAGATACCGTTCGGACTACTAAAAAATCTGGTTCTGGACTAGGTTTATCTATTGTCTCTCATTTAATAGAAATACACAAAGGAACATTAGAAATTGAAAGTGTAGAAGGAATTGGAAGTAAATTTACAATTTATTTACCATTAATTAAATAATATTAAAATAGGAGGGCAACCATAAATTTATGGTTAGCCCTCCTCTCTTTTTATAACTCTACAAATGAATCTACACCTACTCCACATGGAGGACATACCCAATCAGAAGGTAAATCTTCAAATTTAGTTCCTGGTTCTACTCCATTTTCAATATCTCCTAATTCTTCACTGTAGATATATCCACATACTTCACATATATAATTTTTCATTTTTATCCCCCCTTTTATAATAGATTTAATTTTATAATCTTTATAAAGCAATAGTATCAAACTAATTTTTTATCATCAATAAGTTATAAAATTTAGTTTTTTAAACTTTTCTCAATTTGATTTTTTATTTCTAGGGCTTTTTTAGGATTACCCTCATCAGTCGAGATAGCGATTTGAAAGTTCTCACCTCTATAAATAGCAGAAAATTTAGTATTTAAATCTTTTTTAGTTGTTATATTATTAACTAAAATATTTTTTAAATCTCCTAATTCATAAATTTTCCTATTTAATTCTTTATTATTAGTTGCCCCTATAATTAAAAATCTATTTTCAATATCACTTTCTTTAAATTCTCTTAATGTTACTCTAATTTTGTTTTCCTTAAATAAAATATTGATTTTTTCTTCTACAATTTTAGGAGTAATAACCTCTATTTTAGCACCATAATTTAAAAGTGTCTTTATCTTACGGTAAGCTATCTTACCTCCTCCAACTACAAGGATATCTTTTTTTTCTAAATCTACAAAAATCGGAAAATATTTTTTCATCTTATCTCCTATTTATTTAGACATCTCTATAAAAGCTTTTTCCATTGCCTCTAAAGTTTTATTTAGTATCTCTTCATCATGGGCTACTCCTACAAAGTGTGCTTCAAATTTAGAAGGTGGTACCACTACACCATTTTCTAACATAACATTAAAATATTTTGAATATTTAGAAGTATCTGTAGATATTACATCTTCTAATGATTCTATTTTTTCTTTATCTGTAAAAAATATAGTAAACAATGAACCTATTTTATTTATACATACTGGAACATTATACTTTTCTGATAGTCTATAAATTCCTTTTATTATATAATCTACTTTTTCTTCTAAATCACTATATAAAGAAGTGGTATTTTTTAGTATGTTTAAAGTTTCAAATCCTGCTGTTACCGATATAGGGTTCCCAGATAGTGTTCCTGCATGATATACATCTCCTACAGGTGCAATCATATCCATTATTTCTTTTTTCCCACCAAATGCTCCTACAGGATATCCACCACCAATTATCTTTCCTAATGTAGTTAAATCTGGAGTTACACCAAAGTACTCTTGAGCCCCTCCAGTTCCAACTCTAAATCCACTTATAACTTCGTCAAATATTAATAGAGTATTATGTTTTGTACATAATTCACGTAATCCCTCTAAATATTCTTTTTTTGTCTCAATTATCCCCATATTTGCTGGGATAGGTTCAAGTATAATACAAGCTACTTCCTCATTTTCTAATAAGTTTCTTACTTGCTCTAAATTTCCAAAGGGTAAAACTAGAGTATCTTTTAATACCCCTTCGGTAAGTCCATTACTATCTTGATATCCCTCTGTTAATAATCCAGATCCAGCTGCTACTAAAAGAGAATCTGAATGACCGTGATAACATCCTTCAAATTTTAATATCTTGTTTTTCTTTGTATAAGCTCGAGCTACTCTAACAGCTGCCATAGTGGCTTCTGTACCTGAAGTAGTCAATCTTACTTTTTCAATAGATGGAACCATAGATATAATAAGTTCAGCTAATTCAACTTCTTTTTTTGTAGGCAATCCAAATGAACACCCATCTAAGATAGCAGCTTGAACTGCTTTTATAACTTTTTCATGATTATGACCTAATATCATAGGGCCCCATGACTGAATATAATCTATATATTTATTTTCATCTTCATCTATAAGATAAGCTCCCTTAGCTGATTTTATAAAAATAGGGAACTCTTTTTCAACTGATTTAAATGCTCTAACAGGGCTATTTACCCCTCCTGGAATTACATTTACTGCTTTTTCAAATATATTTTTAGATTCTTTAAAATTCATAAATTTTCCCCTTTTAGTTTTATTGGTCTTCTTTTAGCCATCTTGCTATATCTTTTGCAAAATATGTAATAATAATATTTGCTCCTGCTCTTTTCATAGCATATGTTTTTTCCATAACAATATTTTTTTCATCAATCCATCCGTTTAAAGCTGCGGCTTTTACCATGGCATATTCTCCACTTACACTATATGCCACTATTGGAATTTCAAATGCATCACTTATTTTTTTTATTACATCTAAATAAGCTAATGCTGGTTTTACTATTATTATATCTGCTCCCTCATCAATATCTGATTTAGCTTCTGATACTGCATCTATACTAAATCTATAGTCCATTTGATATTGTTTTCTATCACCATGTGATGGTGCTGAATCAGCAGCTTCCCTAAAAGGCCCATAAAATGATGAAGCATATTTTACACTATAACTCATAATAGCCAGTTCATTAAATCCATTTTCATCTAAAAGATTTCTTATTGCTTTTATCCTTCCATCCATCATATCTGACGGTGCAACTATATCTGCCCCAGCCTTAGCATGAGATAATGCGATTTTTGCCATATATTCTATGGTAGTATCATTTACAACTCCAGATTCATCTAGAATACCACAATGTCCATGTGATGTATATTCACACATACATACATCTGTTATTACCACCATCTCTGGAGAATGTTTTTTAATATGTCTAATTCCTTCTTGAACAATTCCTGTATCATTGTATGCTTCTTTTCCAAGACAATCTTTTTCCAAAGGAATTCCAAATAATAATACTGAATTAACTCCTAATTCCCTAAGAGTATCTAATTCTGCATCCAACATGTCTAGTGATAATCTGTATTGTCCAGGCATCGATGAAATTTCTGTTCTTATTCCTGTTCCTTCTTCTAAAAATAATGGATATACTAAATCATCT
>QNYN01000154.1 GCA_003973585.1 Fusobacteriota bacterium
AAATTATTCCTCCTACAAAAGAACTTGCTCCTGTATAAGTAGCAATTACTGTCATAGCAAGAACAAATCCTCCCATTCCTCTATTTCCTATAAAATATTCGTTTGTAAAATCTTTACTTTTTTTTCTTCTAGGACTATTATAGTATGCAATATATAAAGTAATTCCTAAATATATCAATAAAGGAATTATTAATTTGATTTTTTCCATTATTTTTCACCTTCTTGTTTTTCATGTGGTTTAAAATCAATGTCCTTGAAAAACACTTTAATAACAAACCATAATAAAGTCGTTATAACTAAAAATCCCAAAATACACGAATAGAAAAACCATTCTGGAAGACCTAGTATATATTTATAGTCTTTCGGATCTCCTGCTCCTAATCCATATGCAAAATAATACCACCATATAAAGTATATAAGATACAATATCGAAGTTATTATTGCTTCTTTTTTCAATTGTTTATTAATTTTTTTCATTTTCTTTCCCCTTATTATAAACTTATTTAAAATAATAATAGCTACATAACTATCTTATAAAAAAAAGTAGATTTCTCTACTTTTTTATTTATTTTCAATAGATTTTTCTAATTTTTTAACAGTTTTTACTAATTCTGGTAATTTTTTTAAACTAGCTCTAACTCTTAAATCATCTTTCACATTAATAGGTGGATGTCCAGACAAAATTTGATTAGAAGCTATATTTCCTATTACTCCTGACTTAGCTCCTAATATTACATTATCACCTATTTTGAGGTGTCCTGCTACTCCTACTTGCCCTGCTAAAGTACAATTACTTCCTACTTCTGTACTTCCTGCTATCCCTACTTGTGAAATAATAAATGAATTTTCTCCTATAATACAATTATGCCCTACTTGAACTAAATTATCTATCTTTGTATATTTCTTTATAATCGTATCGCCAATTGCTCCTCTATCTATTGTTGTATTAGCCCCAATTTCAACTTCATCTTCTAAGATTACTTTTCCTATTTGTTCTATCTTTGTGTTATTTCCATTGACTTTTGTGTACCCAAATCCATCTGATCCAATAACTGCTCCTGGTTGTAAAATACAGTTTTTCCCGATAATACAATATTCCCTTACTACAGCATTTGGATAAATAATTGAACCTTCTCCTATTATAACATCATTACCAATATATACACCTGGATATATTACAACATCTTTTTCTATTATAGCATTATGCCCAATATATACATTAGGAGCTATTTTGACTCCCTCTTTTATAATAGCATTTTTCTCTATAGGTTCCTCTGGGAATAAAATTTCTTTTTTGAAAAAATTTAATAATAATGGCATTAATTCCCTTGGATTTTTTTCTACAATAATGTATGTTTTTTCAGGATCATAAACTTCTAATTTAGGTACTACTAAAACTGTTGCCTTTGTTTTATCTAAACTTTTTAAAAACTTTTTTTCTGCAGCAAATGTTACTTCCCCTTCTTTAGCTTGAAAAAAGGGAGCAAGCCCAGTTATTTTTTGAGTCTTGTCCCCCTTAATTTTTCCACCAAGAAGAGTCGATAATTTTTCTAAATTATACATAAACTCCTCCTTATATTTTTATAATGCTATTTTTTTAGAATTTTCTAAAGTTTTTAATACTTCAGCAGTTATATCTTTTCCACCGTATAATACAGCACCTTTTTCAATAATAATATCATATTTACCTTTTTTAGCTACTTGATTGATTGCTGATTCTATATCTTTACGAATAGCACTCATTTCATCATATTCCATTTTTCCTAACTTATTTTGTAATGCTTGACGCTCTTTAGCAAAATCTTCTTGTTGTTTTTGGAATTTATCTTTTTCAGCTTCTGTTACTTTATCTCCTTTTGCATTTAAATCTTGTGCTACTTGCTCTATTTTTTTAGCCTTAACTTGTAACTGTCCTTCTAATTTTGTCTTTTCCTTTTCTAACTTAACTTGAACAGCCTTTGTTTTTGAATAACTTTGAAATATCTCTTGTGTATTCACTGTTCCTATTTTTTCTGCAAATATTGATACAGACATAATCGTTGCCATTAGTAATACTAATAATTTTTTCATCTTTTAATCACTCCTATTTTTTATTATATTTTTTTATTTTTAAAACATTTGTCCCATATTAAAGAAGAATTGCATTCCTTTTTCATCAGGATCTCCTATTGGGAATCCAAAGTCCAATCTAATTGGTCCAATTGGTGTTTTAATTCTAAGTCCTACTCCTGCTGATTGTTTCATATCATTTGGAAAATCTCCATGTGATTTTGCTATTCCTTTATCAGTACTATCTCCATGATACCATGATCTTCCTATATCATAGAAAAATACTAATCCCAAGAAATCATTTAAAGCTGTTCTATTTTCTATATTGAATACAAATTGATCTTGCCCTCTTAACCAACCATATTCATACCCTCTAAGTGTATTAGCTCCTCCAGAAGCATATAATTGTTGATATTTAAGAGAATCTGTACCGGCTCCCATAACTACTCTATAAGCCATGGTATTTTTTTTGAAAAATCCTTGATGATATTTTCTAAGTTCTAATGTTAATTTAGCAAAAGCATCATTATTACCATTTATTCCTGACCCTTCATAATCATATTTACTTCCTACACTAGTTCCAAAATATTGCCCTACTTCTACTCCTAATTTAGCATAATTTCCAGAAGTTGGATCTAAATAATTGTTTCTAGTATCATATATTACTGCTGGAGTAATACTTACATAATTATAATCTTGTGTTCTATCACCGTCATAATCTTCTTCTTCTACTCTTTCTAACTTTAAACCTAACTCAAATCTTAAATATCTATTTAAACCTTTACCTATTGTGATGATTCCACCATGAATGGTACTATCATAATGTTGATCTGTATCACTATCTTCATCTTGTTGTCTATAAAGAGTCCATCCCCATGATACAAATTCAGTACCCTTTATCCACGGATCTCTATATGATAAACTAATACTTGTATAGTCCTCAGATGATTTTTCAAAGGTAAATCCTAGTTCTTGTCCTCTTCCTTTATAGTTTGTATCTTTTAAACTAACACTTCCAACTACACCAACTGCAGATCCATAAGATATAGAACCTTGTAATATTGCTGTTCTGTCTTCATCTATTAATAATACAACCTTTACCCCTTCAGGATCTCCTGGAATACTTTTATATTCAGGTTGAATATTCTTAAAAGCTCCACTTCTCATTAAGTTTCTAATTGTTTGATCATAATCTTTCTTATTAAAAACTTCTCCCTCTTTTAATTCTAGTTCTCTTTCTATTATAAAACTTTCTGTCTTTAATTTAGTATCATTTGCCAATCTTCTAGCACCTTTTTGTTTCGTTACCATTTTTTTGTATTCGACTTTACGAATAACTCCCTCTGAAAGAGTTATAACTAATTCCATTCTACTATTAATATCTATATTAATAACTTTTGCTAGAGTATAAC
>QNYN01000086.1 GCA_003973585.1 Fusobacteriota bacterium
ATTTCTTTATTATTGTTATTAATTAATTCGTTAGAAGTAATAATAGGTTGGTTATTATTTGGATTATAGTATTTTCCATATTCACCATAAAGTTTTAAATTATTATTATATCTTTTTTCTTTTTCTTTGTTTAATTTTTCAATGGAAAAGCTATCTTTTAATTGTTCGGTTTTCCCTAATCTTGTTAGCCGATAACCATTTTTAGAAAAATTACCATAGAATAATTTACCATTTATATCAATAGGAGAAGTAGCATCATATCTAACATTTGTTAGTTTTGTAGCAGTATTATCTCCAATTTTGATTTTATATATATTGTTTATATTATCATTGTAATTATTAATATAGTAAATAGAATCTCCTACTTTATAAGGGGAACTACCATCAACAATATACTGTACATCTTTAGTTTTAGGATCTAATTCATATATTTTTAGCCCCATATTTCCTGTAAGATGAGCAGTTACTAATATTTTTCCATCATGAGTAGGAGTGATATTTTTAATTTCATATTTTCCACTACCTAGGATAGTTTTGTTATCTAATGAACTGATACCTTGAGTACCTTTATCATTAAATGAATAGTAGATAGTACCATTAACATTAATAAAATTAGTAGCTCTTTTAACATCTTTTAAAAATGTTTTTTCATTATCTTCTAAATCAATTTTATATGAAATTAAATCTAAAGTTCCACGAATAGAACTTTTTCTCAGAGTAGAATAATAAGCTACCCCATCAAGGATTGCTATTTGTCCAAAAGTATTAATTTTAACATCTTTGAACTCTTTTTTTGTTCTAATATTACCGTAATTATCTAATGTTATTTTCATAAGGGAAGTCTTTTTTATATCGATCCCTAAAAGCTTAGATTTTATTTCATCTTTTTTTATAGAATATAGATAAATATCTTCTTTATCTCGTATAATTTGTAGAAGGCTATAATCATTATCCATTACAATTCCACCTTCTAAAATTTTACTTTCATCAATATTTCCTTTTAAATAAGTTTGCCATTTTTCATAAAGTTCATCACCAGTTAAATTAACTACATGAGCATAAGCAGCTCCAATATTTGAATTTTTATGATGAGCATAATAGTCTATAGCTTCCGATGACTTTTCAGCACCAAAAGTATCTAAATAAAATTTTACAAAACTATTTCCATATTCATAAGCTCTGTTATAACTAGGGTTAGGTCCTAAACCACGGAAATCGTCTTCATTTAAATCTCTTATGGCAATGGCAGTAAATTGTGGATCAAAAGTTCTACCTCCACCTTGAGTGATCATACTTTCCATAAGGACAGCCATTCCTTCAGTCCACCATCTAGGAACAGCAGCTCTATTCACAATTTCATCTGATAAAGGAATATATTTATTGAATCCTGTTTCTTTTATTTTATAACTTAATAATTCATGTGTAAGTTCGTGGGAAAATAAAAAAGGAATCCAATCTCTAAATTCCGATGTAACAATTCCTATATTGTTAATATACAAATGAATTCCATGTCCTGTAGAATATGCATTTGTATCATCCCTTCCATCTTCTATATATACTTTTATTTTCTTTTTTGGCATCTCCATCTTAAAGAATTTTATTTCTGCCTCAGCTATATTATCAGCAACAGATATTAATTTTTTAGTTGCATCTATTGAGTTTTCATTATAGTAAAGTCTAAAATATTTAGTTTCATAGATTTTTTTTCTACTGAAACTTTGAGGCTTGATAGGAGTTCTTTTGTTAGTATTTATGGTATTATTTCCGTAGGAAAAATTAGTTCCTAGAATTATTAATAAAAAAACTAGTATTTTTTTCAAAGATATCATCTCCTTATTTATATATTTTTATTTTTTATTCTAAAAATGATATACTATTTTAAAAAAAAAGTAAAGAATATTAAAATAAAACAAATGATTAATTAAATAAAAAAAGTAAGAAAGATTTTTCAAAAAAAAATCAATATTATTAAAGATGAGAATAATATAAAATAAAATTTTATAATTATAAGTAGGAGGAATAGATGATACTAGGGTTAACAGGTGGAATTGCTAGTGGAAAGACTACTGTGAGTAAAAAAATAAAAGAATTAGGTGGTTATATAATAGACGCAGATAAGATTTCAAAAGAAGTTTCAAACTCTCAAGAAGTTTTAAAAAAAGTAGAAGAAAATTTTGGTGTAGAAGTAATAGAAAATGGTAGTTTAAATAGAAAAAAATTAAGAGAAATAATATTTAATAACCGTGAAAAAAGAAAAATGTTAAATAATATAATGCATCCAATTATAGTAAAAAAAATGAAAGAAGAGATAGAAGAACATAAAGAGGAAAAATTAATAGTACTAGATATTCCACTTTTATATGAAACTAAATTGGAATATTTATGTGATAAAGTATTAGTAGTGTGGGTAGATGAAAATACGCAAATAGAACGAATAAAAAAAAGAGATAATAGTAGTACAGAATTAGCTAAAAGAATTTTGAGGTCTCAAATGCCTCTTTTGGAAAAATTAAAAAAAGCAGATTATAATATAGAAAATAATGAAACTATAGAAAAGCTAGAAAAGAAAGTTGAAAAATTTATAGAAACTTTGGATATTTTATGATTTTTGAGTTCAAAGTTAAAATATGTTATAATTAGAAACTAAAGAAAAAATAAATTTTCAATAAAGAATGAAAACTTTGGAGGCAAAGAATGAGAAAAGAAATTGTAAGAGGATTAGCAACATGGTTTGGGTTAGGAGATTTACCTAAAGCACCAGGGACAATGGGAACATTAGGAGCTATTCCATTATTTTTTATGTTAAATTCATTTAGATTAGTGATACACGATAATAGATTATATAATTCATTTTATTTTATATTTTTAGTTGGTTTATTTATACTTTCAGTATATGTATCAGATAGATGTGAAAGGGAAATATTTAATGAAAAAGATCCACAAAGAGTAGTTATTGATGAAGTTTTAGGATTTATGGTAACTATGTTTTTAGTAGATCCAGTAGGAACAAAAGAAACTTTAGTTGCAGTAATTTTAGGATTTATATTATTTAGATTTTTTGATATAACAAAATTAGGACCTATTGATAAATCACAACATTATAAAAGTGGTGTAGGAGTAGTATTAGACGATGTTTTAGCAGGAATAGCTGCTAATTTTGTACTTATAGTGCTAATGACAATAATTTTCTAGGAGTGAAATTTAATGAATGCAACTATTATATTAGTAGGGACGGAACTTTTGAGTGGAATGACAATAGATACAAATAGCATTTATATGGCAGAAGAACTAAATAAGTACGGAATAGAAATAAAATATAAATTTACTGTTGGAGACAATATAAAAGATATAGTAGAAGTTATTGAATTTGGAAAGGATAAATCGGATTTAGTAATATTAAGTGGTGGATTAGG
>QNYN01000098.1 GCA_003973585.1 Fusobacteriota bacterium
TATAGGATGTAAAAATAGTATTTATATGGTATAATTGAGATTGAAATTCAAAAAAAAGAGGATGATGACTATGGATGAAATGAATCATTTGGATTTACTAGATAAAAAAGAAAAAACAATGAATCATATATATAACATACAACAACAGAAAAGTTATTATTTAGGTGAATATAGGGAACGAGTTTTAGTGGCCTTAAAAGAAGATCAATTAATAGAGGATGAATTATATCCTGAAGTTATTGAAGCTATGAAAGATAAAAGAGCCAAAGTCTTAAAATTAAAAAGAAGTGTAGGGCTACAATATTTAAAACCATATATAAAAGAGGCTGAAAAATTAAATTTTAGATATGAATTGATAGATGGAATTTCTTATAGAGGAGATATTGCATTAATAGTTGCTACAGAAGAATCTATAGATAATGAAGAGGACGATGTAGTTATAAGGGATGTTGATCAAGATTTTTTAGATGCAGGATTAGGATATGAATTTTCTAAAAATCAAGGAAAACATGTATGCAATGAATGTCATTTAAAAATTGAAGATAAGCTACCAAATTATATTGATAAATTTCAAAGACTCACTTTTATAGATAAATTATTAGGAAAACAATGTCCTGTTTGTAGGGATAGGAAAAAATATGGAGGAAATAAATAAAATGATAGGTGCATTTAAAATAAAAGGTGGAAAACAATTAAACGGAATGTTAGAGGTTAGTGGAGCAAAAAATGCAGCATTACCAATAATAACAGCAACAATAATAGAAAAAGGAACTCATATTTTAAATAATGTTCCAGATTTAAGAGATATAAAGACTCTTATGACTTTATTAGAAAGTTTGGGGTTAGAAACAGAAAAAATAGGTCCAAATAGCTATAAAATAGTAAATAATGGATTAACAAATTTAGTAGCAGAATATGATTTAGTAAAAAAAATGAGAGCTTCATTTTTAGTTATGGGTCCTATGTTGGCTCATTCTAATTCAGCCAAAGTATCATTACCTGGAGGGTGTGCTATAGGATCTAGACCTGTAGATATTCACTTAAAAGGGTTTGAAGGGTTAGGAGCAAAAATAGAAATTACCCATGGATATGTAGAGGCAAAGGCAGAAAAATTAAAGGGTGGAACTATTATACTTGATTTTCCTAGTGTAGGAGCTACAGAAAATATAATAATGGCTGCAGTAAAAGCAGAAGGAACAACAATATTAGAAAATGTAGCAAGGGAACCTGAAATAGATGATTTGTGTAACTACTTAGTAGCTATGGGAGCAAAAATAAATGGAATAGGTACTGGAAGATTAGAAATTATAGGAGTAGAAAAATTAACACCTGTAGAGTATTCTATCATGCCAGATAGAATAGAAGCAGGAACTTATATATGTCTTTCAGCTTTATTTAATGGTTCTATTAAAGTTAAAGGTGTAATAAAAGATCATATTGCTAGTTTTATTTCAAAATTAGAAGAAATGGGAATAGTTATAAATATAGATGGAGATATAGCTACTATAGAAGCAGATATGGAAAAATTAAAGCCTGTCATGGTAAAAACAGCTCCACATCCAGGGTTTGCAACAGATTTACAAGCTCAACTTATGACATTATTAGCTTTAGTTTCAGGAACTAGTGAAATTAGAGAAACTATATTTGAAAATAGATTTATGCAAGTTCCAGAATTAAATAGAATGGGAGCAGATATCCATGTAGATGGAAATGTATCTTTCATTAAAGGTGTAAAAGAATTCAGTAGTGCTGAAGTAATGGCAAGTGATTTGAGAGCAGGTGCAGCTTTGATAATGGCAGCATTAAAAGCTAATGGTGAAACGATAATAACAAGAATATACCATGTAGATAGAGGATATGAAAAAATTGAGAACAAATTACAAAAAATAGGAGCCGATATAGAAAGAATCAAGGTGGAGATGTAAATAAATGAAAAAGATAATAGGAATAAATGCTGTTAATGAAGCTATAGAGTCTAATTTAAATATAGAATATATAGAAATATTTACAGGGGTAAGACCAGAACAAGTAGCTAAATTAAAAACAAAAGCTAGTAAAAAAAATATAATAGTAAAACCTACAAAGAAAAAAATAGAAAACTCACAAGGGGTAGTAGCTTATATAAGTGATTATGATTATTATATTTCTTTTGAAGAATTTTTAGAAAATATAGTAAAAGATGAAAAATCAACTGTATTAATATTAGATGGAGTTCAAGATCCAAGGAATTTTGGTGCTTTAATTAGAAGTGCTGAAATATTTGGGGTAAAGGGAATTATTATTCCTGAAAGAAATTCTGTAAAAATTAATGAAACAGTGGTGAAAACTTCTACAGGTGCTATAGAATATGTAAAAATTATAAAAGTAAAGAATATAGCAGAAACAATAGATAAACTAAAAAAATATGATTTTTGGGTTTATGGAGCTGAAGGTAGTGCTAAAAAATATTATCACGAAGAAAATTATCCAAATAAAAAAGTTTTAGTTTTAGGTAGTGAAGGGTTTGGAATAAGAAAAAAAGTAAAAGAACATTGTGATATTTTAATTAAAATACCTATGAAAGGAAAAATTAATTCATTAAATGTATCAGTAGCAGGGGGAATTCTTCTAGCAGAAATGTCAAAAAATTAATTTGTATATTAGTTTAATAGGGGACACATCTTAATATAGGTTTTGAGTAAGGAGAGAGGGGGATTATTATGATGAGTACGATTGAAGTTACAGATAAAATGTTAGAAGAAGCTAAACAAGGAAATGAAGAAGCTGTTGGACAAGTTATTGAAAATTATAAAGGTTTTATTACAATGAATGCTAAAAATTATTTTTTACTAGGGGCAGAAAAGGATGATTTAATTCAAGAAGGGATGATTGGGTTATTAAAAGCTATTAAAGCTTATGATACAGAGAAGGCTGCATCTTTTAAAACCTTTGCAACAATTTGTGTAAAAAGACAAATAATTACTGCTATAAAAAAGGCAAATTCAAATAAAAATAAAGCATTAAATAGTTCCATAGGGATTGAAAATGAAAATAAAGAAACTAATCGAGAATTAGATTATTTTAGGGGCTTAAGTTCTTATCATTCGTATAATCCAGAAGAATTAGCATTATCGAAAGAGCAAATTAACGGATTAAAAGAATATTTAGAAAAAAAATTAAGTCCTTTAGAAACAGAGGTTTTTAAATATATGGTAAATGGTTATCCATATAAAGAAATAGCAGAGCTTATGGGTGAAAAAGTAAAGGCTATAGATAATGCTATTCAAAGGATAAAAAGAAAAAGTGAAATATGGTTAGAAAGATATAGTTAGAAAGATATAATTAGAAAGATATAATTAGAAAGAATTAAATAATACTAAAAATTAAATAATATGGTATATTTATATAGAAAAAATTTAAAA
>QNYN01000137.1 GCA_003973585.1 Fusobacteriota bacterium
CAGCTCGCCTGGTGGCAGTGTATATGTAACTGATACTACCTCGGTAAGTTCTATTTTTAGCAGTAGGCTTTCTTACTCAAAAGGAGCAATGGTTCTGCATATGTTAAGATGGAAAATGGGAGACGACATATTTTTTGAAGCATTAAGAAATTATCTAAACGATGATAAACTAAAATATTCTTATGCGAAAACTAACGATTTAATTAGACATTGCGAGGCTGTTTCAGGACAAGATTTATCAAAGTTTTTCGACCAATGGATTTACAAGGAAGGCTATCCAAGTTATTCTGTAGAATGGAATCAGAAAGAAGATAATACCATTGACATATTGATTAATCAGACTCAATCTCACGCATCAGTTGACTTTTTCGAAATGCCAATAGAACTAGGAATTAAGGGAATTGATGATGAAAAGACATTTGTGAGATTAGATGTAAATCATAATAATTTTAGCAAATCAATAAGCGTAGATTTTAAAGTCTCATCTATTGATTTTGATCCTAATAAATGGTTAATATCGAAAGGAAATACAGTTATCTTAAACCCTGAATTGGCTAATGATGATTACAATTTAGAACAATGGACAACCATTGTAAGAGAGCATTCAATTTTACTGACAACAACTAATCATTCAGCAAAAACACTAAAAATCATGCTATATGATGCTACAGGTAAAAGAATAATTTCAGATCAAATAAAAGGCACATCAAATTTTAGTCTTAAAACGGGATCTATTCCTAAGGGAGTTTATTACTTGATATTTGACGATGGCGATAGAGTTGTTTCGAAAACCATTCTAAAATAAGGATTTTTAGGCATCATGATGCGATGCATTGCGTTTCTAGATTTCTAGCAATCCAATAATTCATAACATAAAAAAGGCTCACACAAAACGATTTGTGTGAGCCTTCAACCTTAAGATTTCTTATCAATCTATTTTACGAACTTAGATGTGAAATATTTCTTTCCATCTTTAAGTTTTATAAAGTAAACACCTTTACTCAAAGAAGAAACATCGATTACAGCTTTATCTCCTTTAGATTGTCCATAAATAGCTAAACTACCATCTACACTATAAACTGAATACTCAAATGACTTACTAGATTCTATTGAAACATTCAATCTACTTACAACAGGATTTGGATATAAACTAACTAATTTTTCATCTATTATATTATCACTTATTGATAATGAATAAGACTTAACAGATTTTATATTCAACTTAACTAAAGTTGGAGCATCATTGGCGTCTTTAAACCATTCTACATAAGAATGTTCTAATTCATCAAGAGTAACATTTCCTCCTTCTAACGCCTCTTTCAAACTCTTACCTGCAACATCAAACAAATCAAGTCTAGTATCATTGCCATCATTATCAATGATATAAACATTAAGATATTCAATATCGTCATCTAAAATAATAGTTGACAAATCATCCATTGACGCACTAGTTTTAACGTAATAAGCAGTATTCTCGAATGTTTTTGAACCACTAGTACTCTTAAGTCCTTTGGTGATGATTACTTTTTCAGCATTTACATCGATAGTTTTCTGCTTAATATTTAAATTAACTAAAACTTTCTTACCATCAGCATCTGTAAACCACTCTAAATAATCTCTTCTTAATGCCTGTACAGTAATATTATTCTCTTCGAGAAGTTCTCTTAGTGTTTTACCATTTGTTCCTTGAACATTAAGATTTTGTTCCTCTCCATTTTCATCAATGTAATAAATATTTGTTCCTGCATCTCCTGTAAGAGTATATTTATCAAGCTCTTCTTCCGTAGCATTAGTATTTACAAAGAATGCTTTATTTATGTAATCATAATCACCTGTTGAATATAGGTTATCTGTTACTGTAACCATATCAACAGCACCTATGGTTTTAACAGCTTTAGCATTTATATTTAATAACGTAGGTGAGAAATTTCCATCCCCATCTTTCATATAAAACCACTCTCTATAATTTTGATTCAATTTATCAACACCAGATCCTGCACTAGCTAAAACTTCTTTAAGATTTGTGTCAGATGTAACAGGCACATCTATTCTCTTAGATCCAGGACCTATCACCTTGTTATAATAAACACTCACAAAATCAGCTTTATCTGCTTCAATAACAATATTTTCTAAATCAGCATCTGTAGCAGAAGGGAACACTTTGTACCCTGTCATCTCATATTTATCATGTTGTCCTGATGCATACAAACCGGGAGTAACCTCTACCTTAACCGTTTCTCCCATAATCATAGCTTTAATATTCAAATTCACCAACTTAGGACTACCATCTTTCTTAAACCATTCTTTATATGTCCAGTAAAGTTGATTGATTGAAATTCCCTCTTCCTCTAGGATAGTTTTCAAAGATTTACCTGCTACACCCTCAATATCTATTCTTTTATATGGATCCTCAGAATCACCATCTGTATTTTTAACATAAACATTCAACCAAGAAGCATCACTAGACACCTTTATGTTTTCCAAATCATCTAACGTAGCAAAACCCTTAACAAAATAAGCAGTTGTCATGTACTGTGTTCCCTGATCGTTCGCACTATGCAAATCAGTTGTAACATCTACAGGATCCACTTTAACAGCATCAGATTGTCTCGCAATAACATTACACGAAACAAGTGTTTTACTACCATCTTCCAAAGTAAACCATTCGCGATAATCATCTCTTAATTGAGAAATATCTACAATTTGGTTTTCCTGATTATCTCCTCCAAAAATTTCTTTTAGAGTTTTTCCTGCTACATCATGCAACGAGTATTTTTTATTAGACCCATCATTGTAATAAATATTAAGAATATTTATACCTGCATCTACAGTATATGCGTCTAAATCTTCTTTATCAGTAGTATATACGTTGTAAGCAACACTCATATATACGCTACCATCATCCGACTTATTATAAAGTCCTTTATAAACATCTACCTGTGCATTCCCTGGTATGGAAAATAGCAATGCCAATATTGGCAACAAAACATATGTGTATAATCTTTTCATAGTTTTAAGTTTTTTATTAAAAATTAAGTTTACCTACCAAATATAATTAATTATTATTAATTAATAAGGATAATATGTATTAATAAAACTTATATTACTATTGCTCGATTCTACTACTTTTATTCAGATATTTCTTAAAAGGAATTTCAAAAAATAATATTCCAAACAGAATTAAACTTGCTCCAAACATTTGCTGTTGGCCTAACACTTCGCCAATGAAGAAATAACTGAACACTGCGGCGAAAACAGGTTCTAGTGAAAAGATGAAGTTACAGTTACATAGTCAACATATTTCTGAGCCCAAACAGTGATAAAATAGCAGAATAAAGAACCTAGTAATCCGAGGTAAATCATAGCCATCCAACTTTTAGTACTGTAAG
>QNYN01000051.1 GCA_003973585.1 Fusobacteriota bacterium
TTATACTTATTCTGATAAAGAAAAAAAGTATAAAATAGGAGATCATGTTTGTATAAAATTTAGAAATTCAAAGAAAATAGTATTTATTTTACAAGAAGATAAAATTGAAAAACATCAATTTAAAATAAGTAAAATACTTGGTAAGGTAGAAGAACAAGTTTCTTATACAAAAGAAATGATAGATTTATTTTTATGGATGAAAAAATATTATCTATGTAATTTTGGAGATATTGTAGGAGTAGCTAGACCTAAAAATATAAAAGCTTCTTATCGTGAAAGGATTATTTTTAATTGTGGATGTATCCCAATGGACGAGAAAGAAAAAGAATTTATAGATTATATGACTAAAAAGCAAGAGGCAGCACCTTCTACAATAGTTAAAAAATTTGGGAAAAGTCTTTTAGATAAATTTATTAAATCAGGTGTTGTAGTTAAAAAAATAACAATAAAAGAAAATAAGTATTTAAAAAAAAGTAAAAATAGTATAAAATATGAGTACAGTAATAAAAAATCACATCTTACAGAAGAACAAAGTTATGTAAAAGATAATATTGTAAATGGTGAAAAAAAACATTATTTATTAAAAGGAATAACTGGTTCTGGTAAAACAGAGGTTTATATAGACCTTGTGAAAGATGCACTAAAAAAAGATGGAGGAGCAATCTTTTTATTACCTGAAATTTCCCTTACTCCTCAGATGATAGATAGATTTAAACGGGAATTTCATGAAATTGCAATTTTACATAGTAGATTAACTGCAAAAGAAAGGGCAACTGAATGGGAAGCTATTTATAGTGGTGAAAAAAAAGTTGTTTTAGGAGTAAGATCAGCTATATTTGCACCTGTAAAAAATCTTAAGTATATAATAATAGATGAAGAGCATGAAGGAACATATAAACAAGATAGTAATCCAAGGTATAACGCTAAATATGTAGCTATAAAAAGGGCAGAATTAGAAGGGTGTAAAATAGTTTTAGGAAGTGCAACTCCTTCTATTGAATCATATTATCATGCTAAAACAGGGGTTTTTAAATTACTAGAGTTAACTAAAAGATATGGTAATGCTATAGAGCCAACAATGAAAATAGTAGATATGAAAAATGAGAAAAATGATTTTTTTAGTGAAGATTTAGTTAGTCATATAACTACAAGACTTCGGCAAGATGAACAGGTGATGCTCCTACTAAATAGAAAAGGATATTCAACCTTTGTACAATGTCATGAATGTGGTCATATAGAAACTTGCCCTCATTGCTCTATCTCCCTTAGTTACTATAGAAAAGATGGACAATATAAATGTAATTATTGTGATTATACTAAACCATTTTCTAATACTTGTAGTAATTGTGGAGAAAAATCATTAAAATTTTCAGGGAAAGGTACTGAAAGGGTAGAAATAGAATTAAAAGAATTATTTGATTTACCTATCTTAAGGGTAGATTCAGAAACAACTAAAATAAGAGATTCCCACAATAGGATATACAACGATTTTTTAAATAAAAAATATAAGATAATGATTGGAACACAGATGATATCTAAGGGATTTCATTTTCCAGATGTAACTTTAGTTGGGATAATAAATTCTGATAGTATATTAAATTTTCCTGATTTTAGAGCAGGGGAAAAAACTTTTCAATTGGTAAGTCAAGCAGCAGGAAGAGCAGGAAGAGCAGAAAAAAATGGAGAAGTAATAGTCCAAAGTTATCAACCTGATAATTATGTTATAAAAAAAATTATAGAAAATGACTATGAAGGGTTTTATAAAGAAGAGATAGAAAATAGAAAAATACTGAATTACCCACCTTTTTCAAGGATAATAAATATTATTATTTCTTCTAAAAATGAAGAGGGATTAGAAGATTACAGTAAACAAATATTCGATGAGATAAAGACTGAAAAAGTAGAAATTTATGGTCCTATGGATCCACCAATTAATAAAATAGGTGGTAATTATAGAAAACAAATTTTTATAAAGGGAAGTCGAGTGGAAGTTAATAGATTAAAAATTAAAATTTCTGAAATAATTTCAAAATTTAAAAATAATGATAAAAAAAATAAATATAGAATAACTATAGATATAGATCCTATAAATTTAATGTAAGAGGTGAAAAAATGGTACTTGAGATAAGAACATATGGAGATCCTGTTTTGAGAGCAGAAAATAAAAAAGTAGAAAAAATCGATGATAATATAAAAAAAATATTAGAAGATATGGTGGATACTATGAGAGATGTAAAAGGAGTAGGACTAGCAGCACCTCAAGTAGGAGAAAACCTTAGAATGTTTGTTGTAGAAGCAGAAGAAGGAATTGTAAAAAAAGTTATTAATCCTGAATTTTTAGAACTTTCAAAAAACCTAGAAGCTCATGAAGAAGGATGTCTAAGTGTCCCTGGAATTCATAAAAATGTTAAAAGGCCTGATAGTTTAAAGGTTAGATATTTAAATGAAAATGGTGAAACAGTTGAAGAAGAATTAGAAGACTTGTGGTGTCGTGCATTTCAGCATGAAAATGATCATTTAGAAGGAGTGTTATTTGTAGATAAAATATCTCCTGTGGCTAAAAGGTTAGTAAGTAAAAAATTAATAACTATGAAAAAAGAAACATTAAAAAAGTTAGGAAAATAAAAGGAGAAATTAAATTGAGAATATTATTTATGGGAACCCCAGAATTTGCATTAGACTCATTAAAAAAATTAAATGAGCAACATGATATTATTGGGATATTTACAAAAGTTGATAAGCCTAATAGACGAGGAAAAAAAATAAAATTTAATCCTGTTAAGGAATTTGGAATAGAGAATGGTATCACTGTATACCAACCTAATTCGGTAAAAACCAAAGAAACACTAGATTTAGTTAGGGAACTTAATCCTGACTTAATCGTTGTAGTAGCATATGGGAAGATATTACCACAAGAGTTAATAGATATTCCTAAAAAGGGAATAATAAATGTTCATTCATCATTACTTCCAAAATATAGAGGTGCTGCTCCAATCCATGCTGCAATAATAAATGGAGAAAAAGAAAGTGGTGTAACTATAATGGATATAGTAGAAGAATTAGATGCTGGTGACATAATTTTACAAGCTAAAACACCAATTAATGAAACAGATACATTAGAAGATTTACACGATAGATTAGCTAAAATAGGTAGTGAAACTTTATTAAAAGCTATAGAATTGATAGAAAAAGATGAAGTTGTGAGAACTCCTCAAGATGAAAGTAAAGTAACTTTTGTTAAACCTATAAAAAAAGATGAATGTGAAATTCATTGGGATCATACTATGGAAAGAGTTTATAATTTTGTTAGAGGATTAAATCCGTTCCCAGCAGCCTATTCATTTTGTAATAAAAAATTATATAAAATATATTTTGTAGAAAAATATGA
>QNYN01000080.1 GCA_003973585.1 Fusobacteriota bacterium
TTTCAATAAAAATCTATTAAAGCTCATTCTACTTCTAATGATTCTTTTTCTGTTAATCAATGCCTTACAATATAATGTTTAACATCATTTCATGATTTTATAATTTCTTGTATATGACTAATTTTATTTGTTTGTTTTTCTCATTTTAAAGCTCCATTTAAATGACTATATATTCTGTTTCATTTTCCCTTTCAAATATAAAATACTTTTTTATCTCTAGGATCAATCAATATATAGACATAGTATTTTAATTTTTCTATGACTTCATTTCTATCTATCCCCCTTTTTTGATCGATGGCTAAAGTCATTTTTTTGTATGTTTCAGGAGACCCTAATCCATATATTGCAGAAACAGAAGCTACAATAATTACATCTTTTCTTGTTAAAAGTGCAGCAGTTGCTGAATGTCGCATTTTATCTATTTCATCATTTATAGATGAATCTTTTTCTATATAAGTATCTGTAGAAGGGATATATGCTTCTGGTTGATAATAATCATAATATGATACAAAATATTCAACAGCATTTTCTGGAAAAAACTTTTTATATTCTGAATATAATTGTGCTGCTAAAGTTTTGTTTGGAGCCATAATAAGAGCAGGTCTTCCTGTTTCTTTTATAACATTTGCTATGGTAAATGTTTTTCCAGATCCTGTTACTCCTAATAGAGTTTGATCGTGGAAATTGTTATTTAATCCATTAACTAAAGATTTTATAGCCTGAGGTTGGTCCCCTGTAGGAGTATAATTTGAGACAAGTTTAAACACTTTTGACCTCCTAATTGTATATTTATTATATATTTTAATATAGCAAAAAAAGAGCAGTAAACTACTCTTTTCTTATTATACTATATCTTTACGGTTTTTCTGTTAAATTTTATAAAATCCCACTTAGTTTCAGCAGTTATTATAGCTAAGAATATTGCAATTCCTCCTACAATCATACGAGGTGTTAATAGCTCTCCTAATAAAACTACCGAAAATAAAGTTCCAAAAATAACTTCTGTAGACAAAATTATTGCCACTTTTGTAGTAGTTGTATGCCCTTGAGCCCATGTTTGTAAAAAGAATGCCAACATAGTTGTAATTAATCCTACATACATTATAGCTAACCATGTTTCATGAGATACAGCACTTGGAAAAGTTTCCATAGAAAATGCTGTTATAAAAGAAAATATTGAAGCAAAAATCATTTGTAAAAAAGTTAATATAAATGGTCCTGTTTTATCTACAAAATGTCCTGTTGCAACTATATGACCTGCAAATAAGAAAGCACATAATAAAGATAAAAATTCTCCTAATCCAAATGACATATTCCCTCCACTAGATAGGAAGTAAATTCCACCAAAACAAATAAATGCAGCTGCAAAACCATATTTATCTGGCTTTTTATTAGTCAAAGCCCAATATAAGAAAGGGACAACAACAACATTAACTCCAGTTAAAAAAGCATTTTTAGATGGAGTAGTATGAGCCAAACCTACAGTTTGAGATCCAAACGCTAAAAAAAGTAAAGATCCAACTAAAAGCCCACTTATTACATCACTTTTCTTCATTTTCATTATTCTTTTATGAAATATCAAACCTAAAGAAACACCTGCTATTAAAAATCTCATTCCCATCATATAAAATGGTTGAATTCCTGCATTTAAAAGTACTTTTGTAGCAACAAATCCAGACCCCCAAATGATAGCAACAACCAATAAAATACTATCTGCCATAAAACTTTTTTTCATTATACTCACCTTACCCTAATCAAAACCTACTAAAACTAACCTACAGGTATAATAAATTCTAAAAATATTATACTCATCTTCTTACCAATACAGACATTTTACTACACTTTCTATAAAAAATACAATACATTTCATTCATCCAATATATACTAACCTATATATTCTATTCATCTTACAAATGAAAAACTGTGAAAATTAAAAAAACAATAAAATTTGACATCAAAAAATAAAATAACCTATACTAGATTTAAATATGTCATATTATAAGGAGAGAGAAAAGATGAAAGAAATAGGAATAGGATTAATAGGAGCCTGGGGATGGCGAGGGAAATTAGGAGCATATGCCCTAGAAGAAGAAGGAGTCAAACTTATTGGTGCTGCCGATATTTATGATGAGTCTTTGAAAAAATTTGCAGAATTTTATAAAGAAGAAAAAGATTTATTTATGACTAATGATTATAAAGAATTATTAGCAAGGGAAGATATAGATGCTATATTTGTACTTTCACCGGATTATTGTCATGAAGAACATGCAATTGCAGCATTAAAAGCTGGAAAAGATGTTTATTTAGAAAAACCTTTAGGAATAACTATAGAAGAGTGTGACAATATTTTAAAAGTAGCGATGGAAGAAGGAAGAAAATTATTTCTAGGACATAATATGAGATATTTTCCAGTAATATTAAAAATGAAAGAGATTATAGATTCAGGAATAATTGGAGATATTCAAGCAGTATGGTGTAGACACTTTGTTTCTTACGGAGGAGATGCATATTTTAAAGATTGGCATTCAGAAAGAAAAAATATAAATGGACTATTATTACAAAAGGGAGCTCATGATATAGATGTAATACATTGGCTTGCAGGAGGATATTCGAAAGCAGTTGTAGGGATGGGAAAATTATCTGTTTATGATAAGTGTGACAAAGAAAGAAAAGCACCAGATGAACATTATGAACAAGTTACATTTGATACTAACCACTGGCCAGCAGAAGAGCTAAAAGGAGTTTCACATGTAGTAGATGTAGAAGATCATAGTATGGTAATGATGCAATTAGATAATGGAGTACAAGCAAATTATATGCAATGTCATTATACACCAGATTCAGGTAGAAATTATACATTTATAGGAACAAAGGGAAGACTAGAAAATATAGGAGATTCAGGAGACTGTCAAGTAGTAGTATATACAACAAGAACAGATGGATTAGCAGTTCCTGATATAACATATCAATTAAAGAAAATAAAAGGAACACATGGAGGATCAGACCCTGCAATTGTAAAGGCATTTATTGAATATATAAGAGATGGGAAAAAGCCAAACACATCACCGATAGCAGCAAGAAATGCAGTAGCAGCAGGGATTTTAGCAACAGAATCATTAAGAGAAGATGGAGGATTAAAAGTTATCCCATCATTACCACAAGAAATTATTGATTATTTTGAGAAGTAAATTATATTCTATAAATTATCATAGAGGATTTAAATTGATATAAGAGAAAATGTGCGGATAAAATTAGACTATAAAAAAAAATGATTTTTTTAAAATAATGAAGAATTACAAAAAAAAAGGTGTTGTAAAAGAATAAAGCATCTTATTTTAAATTAAGGTGCTTTATTTTAAGTAATTTAAGTAATTTAGAAGTTGAA
>QNYN01000118.1 GCA_003973585.1 Fusobacteriota bacterium
CTATCCTATTTACAAATGTAAAACTCATATTTTTAGTATATGCCTTTAACATTTCAGACAATCCATAATCATGTCCACTTCCTTTATGCATTACCATATTAGGCTTTTTATCAAAAATCAATATTCTTTCATCTTCATAAACTATTCCATTTTTTAAATATTTCATCTCTTTTTCCGATAATTTAATAAACTCTTTTTCCTTAGTTGCTCCTTCACGGAGAAATACATTTACTACATCTCCTACTTGAAGTCTGTATCTTCCTTCTACTTTTTTACCATTTACCTTTATTTTTTTAGTCCTTAGATATTTAAATATTTCTCCTAATTTCAATCCTTGATATTTTTTTCTAACAAATTTATCTACTCTAGTATCTTTATACTCTTCAGTTATTTTATAATCCATATTTTTCTCCCATTATTATTTCTTCATTTTTATCCCATTACACCACTAAGTATACCACAGAAAGAACACCGATAAAAACAAATAAGCAGGTTAGCAAAAACATATTTCCTCTAATATTCTTGATTAAAAAGCTCAAATATTATATAATTAGTTAATTAATTCAAAGGGAGAAATTTAAAATGGATCAATTTAATAGACAGTCTCTCCTCATAGGAGAAGAAAATACTAAAAAACTCATGAATTCATCTGTGATTATTTTTGGTCTAGGTGGTGTAGGAGGTTATACTGTAGAAGCTCTTGCTCGTTCTGGTATTGGCACTCTTACTCTAGTTGACTTTGATACCATTGATATTACCAATATTAATAGACAGATTATAGCTACTCATAGTACTATTAATAAAGAAAAAACAAAATTATTTAAAGATAGAATTTTAGATATTAACCCAAATGCAAAAGTTATTATTCATAATCTTAGGGTTACAAAAGAAAATGCTAGGTCATTATTTGAAAATATTAGCTTTGATTATATTGTCGATGCTATCGATACAGTTTCTTCTAAATTAGCTCTTATTGAAATTAGTAAGGAAAAAAATATTCCTATAATCTCTTCAATGGGAACTGGAAATAAACTGGATCCTACTGCTATTCAAGTGGCTGATATTGAAAAAACCAATGTTTGTCCATTAGCTCGTGTTATTAGACAAGAATTGAGAAAAAAAAGGATAAAAAAAGTAAAAGTAGTTTTTTCTACAGAGGTAGTTACTAAACCTAAAAATACAAAAGAAACTCGTGAAAAATCTGCAAATGTAGGAAGTATTTCTTTCGTTCCTTCTGTAGCAGGGCTTATTATAGCTGGAGAAGTTATAAAAGATTTAATTAAAAATTAAAAAAATAGGAGATATTTTATTATGAAAAAAATAGGATTGTTTTATGGAACTACTGGTGGTATGACTACTGGTGTTGTAGATGAATTTGAATTTAACCTTAGAGATGAAGCTGAAATATTTAATGTGGAAGATGGAATAAAAGAATTACCAAACTTTGAAAATTTGATTTTAGTCACTCCTAGTTATGGTTTTGGAGAATTAGAAGCTCATTGGGAAAAAGTTATAGAAGAATTTAAAAAAATCGATTTTACTGGAAAAATTGTAGGTCTAGTGGGACTCGGTAGCCAAACTACATTTGGAGAATCATTTGTAGGAGCTTTAAAAGTTTTATATGATATAGTTGTAAAAAATGGTGGTACTATTGTTGGATTAACTTCTACTGAAGGTTATAAATTTGAAGATTGCGAATCTATAATCGATGGTAAATTTATGGGATTAGTTTTAGATGAACACAATCAAGATGACATGACCCCTGACAGAATTTACGATTGGTTAGAAGAAGTAAAAAAAGAATTTGTCTAGAAATTTAAAGGGATTTTGTCCCTTTTTTTTATTATTTTATACTTATCTCAAAATATAGATAATTTTTATTGACAAACATAGTTTTATAAGTTATAGTTAATTATAGATAAATAAAGATAAGTAGGAGGGATTATTATGAAAGTTTCTTTAAAGGGTGATAATTGGATATTTAAATTTGATAAAACTACTATAAGTTGCAAAATTACTGATGTTAACTCTGTATATACAATTACTTTTAAAATCAATGATCAAATTGTAAAAATTAATACATTAGATCTTGATCAAACATTTTTATCTTTAGAAAGTTTCTTTAATTCAAATCCTATCTCTAGTTATAGATAAAAAAATATAATCTTTTTGGCGACGATAAGTCGCCTTTTTTATTGTTATTGTGATATAATAATAAGGAAATATCAAATAATAAAAATGTGAGGAAATTTATGAAAATATCAATATTAGGAAGTGGAAGTTCTGGGAACTCTATTTTCATTGAAATAAATAATATTAAAATCCTAATTGATGCAGGATTTAGTGGAAAAAAAATAAAAGAAAAATTAGAAGTTATTGGGGAAGATATAAATAATATAGAAGCTCTTCTAATAACCCATGAACATGGAGATCATATTTTAGGAGCTGGAATAATCTCAAGAAAGCACAATATTCCTATTTATATTACTAAAGAAAGCTATAGAGCTTCTGAACATAAGTTAGGAAAGATAAATCCTTCTAACTTAATCTTTATAGAAAATCCATTTTATTTAGGAGAAGTTTTGATAACTCCATTTGATGTTATGCATGATGCTACTAGAACTATTGGATTTTCTATTGAACATTCAGGAAAAAAACTTACTCTTGCTACAGATATCGGACATATTACTAATATAGTCAGAGAACACTTTAAAGACTCTCAGATAGTGGTAATCGAGTGTAATTACGATTATAACAAACTTATGAACTGTGAGTACCCTTGGGATCTTAAATCCCGTGTAAAGGGAAATAACGGTCATCTGTGTAATGATGATACTGCTAAATTTTTAGTAGATCTATATCATGAAAATTTAGAAAAAGTTTATTTAGTACATGTGAGTAATGATAGTAACTGTTACGATTTAGCATATAATACTGTAGAATTTGAACTTATTAAAAATGATATAAATATCGATGTAGAAATTGTAAGACAAAATACTGTAACACCAATATATCAATTAAAAAATAAAAAATAAACTCTCTCTAGAGACGACTTATGGAGGATATATGAAAATAGATAATTTATGGGAAGAATTAAACTTTGAAATTAATACTTGTAAGATTTTTAAGAAAGATGAAAAGGACTCTAAAGTATTATTAGGAGGGGGAAATAGAGAGGCTAATATTCTTTTTGTAGGAGATGACCCTACTCTTTTTGAAGATGAAAATTTAAGAGTATCCCCAAGTAGTAGTGGTGCTTTTTTTAAAAGTTTATATGAATTAGTCAACCTTTTACCGAGTGATTTTTATCTTACTAATATTGTAAAATGTAATCTTAGACTAAAAAACTTATCTCCTGAAGAAAAACAAATTTATT
>QNYN01000035.1 GCA_003973585.1 Fusobacteriota bacterium
AAAACAAAATAAAGAAACTTAATATAAAAAAAGTTAAATGGATAGGTTTTAATGGCGATTATGAAAAATTAGCTAGTGAAGTAAAAGGTCAAAAAATAGCAGTTTTAGGTGGGTTTTCAGATCCAGAAGAATTTTCTAAGATAATGGATATTTTAAACAAAGAAAGAATAATTACATATGCTGATGGATATGATGAAGACATAACTAATCAAGCTTATTTATCTTTTGAAGCAAGTGAAAATATTCAAAGAAGATTGAGAAAATCTGCTATATCAATACTTGAAATTTTAGATGGTGCAAAGGCTAAAGATCAAAAAGTTAATATTGATGGTGGAGAACTTAGACCAGTAATTAATCAAGATGTTGCAGATTTAATTGGAAAATGGCCAAACTGGAGAGTTTCTGTTTCGGCTAAAGTTATTGGAGATTCAAGCATAGGAGAAAAATTAACACTATACTCTTCTATTAGAAAAGGATTAGAAGATAACTTGAATTTAACAATGAATAAAAAAGATTTAGATATTCAAGAATATCAAATAAGTATTGCTAAATCTTATAGAAGACCACAAGCAAAGGTAGCAGGTGGTTATAAAGCAGTAGATGAAGGACAGGCTGAAGCTCCTAATGATGTGAAAAAAGAAAATTTATATGTTGGAGTAGGTTTTAAACAAGTGCTTTGGAATGATGAGATAAATTCTGCAGTTTCTATACAAAAGAGTTTATATACAGCTGAAGAAGCAAAGTATAAACAAAAAGAATTAGATACTGTATTTAAAATTTCAATGGCATATTTCAATGTTTTAAAATTAAGAGCATCTGAAAGTATCCAATATTCAAACTTAGAATTAACTAAGAAAAACTTAGAGTTAGCAAAAATAAGGGAAAAAGTTGGGTATTCAAGAAAATCAGATGTCTATAGATGGGAAAGTAAAATGGCAACTGATTTAAGTAACTTGAGTAAAGCACAAGCAAATTTAACAAATGCTAAAGAAGTATTAATCAATGTTTTAAATGCTGATTTAAATGCAAATTTTCAAGTGACAGACATCTCTGATACAGAAGAATTTTTAGGAATTGCAAACTTAGAACTTACTAAGAAAAATGTTTATGATAAAGTTTTAAACGAGTTAACTAAAATAGGTGTTAAAAATTCTTATGAAATAAAGGAAATAGATGGTTATTTAGCAGCACAAGAAAGAAGAAAAAAAGAAGCTACTAGAAGTTTTTATAGTCCTGAAGTTGCTTTAACTGCAGATTATAAATATTATATGGATAGAATGGGAGATGGAATATTATATTCACAACCAGGAGAAGACCCTCGAAAAGAAGCTTGGGTAGTTGGATTAGAAGTTAGCATACCTTTATTAGAAGGTGGAGAAAGAATGGCTAAAAGACATTCAGCAGCAGCAGAGGTTGAAAAATTCACTCTTATGAGGGAAGATGTTGAAACTAAAGTTAAACAAAATATTAGAGCTTCATTGATAAATTTAGTTTCAGCTAAAGTAAGTTTAGAAAGTTCTAAAGATGCTAGAATTGCTGCAGAAAAAACACTAGAGTTAGTAACTGATTCTTATTCAAGAGGAGAAGTTTCAATTACAGAATTACTAGATGCACAAAATTTAGCTACACAAGCAAAAGAAATAGAAAATGCTTCTAAATATGATTATTATATAAAATTAATGAGAACTGAAAGAGCAGTAGGAGCCTATAATTTATTAAATCCAGATGTTTATTCTGAGTTATTAGCAGAAAGAAACTTAAAGATACAATAATAAAAAAATTAAGGAGGAAAGTTATGTCAATATATAAAAGATTACTAACTATAGGACTTGTTATAGTTGCTCTTACTAGTTGTGGATCTAAAGAGGAAGAAGTAAAACAAGAGCAACTTAGAACTGTAAGACATGAAACAGTAGAATTTAAAAGTGGTGTAGAAGCATTAAGTTTTACAGGGGATATAAGATCTGAAAAAGAACCAGAAGTTAGTTTTAGAGTAAGTGGAAACATTCAAAAAATGAATTTTAAATTAGGAGAAAGTGTAAAAAAAGGTGATATATTAGCAACTATAGATAAAACGGATTATGAAATTAAATTAAGACAAGCTGAAAGTCGTTATGAAACAGCAAAAGCAAGTAAAATTGAAGCTGAATCTAGCTACGATAGAATAAAAGAATTATATCAAAATGACAGTGTTTCAAAGAGTGAATTTGAAAGTGCAAAAGCTAGAATGGATTCAGCTATGGCTAATTTAAAGGCTGCTGAAGAAGGTGTTAAGTATGCAAAAAGAATTCTTAACTACACAACTTTAAGATCATCGATTAAGGGTACAGTTGCTGTAAAAATAGCAGAGGTAAATGAAAATGTAGCAGTAGGGCAACCTGTATATATATTAAATACTAGTGAAAATTTAGAAGCAGTATCTTTTATCCCTGAAAGTGCAATTGGGAAAATAAAGGTAGGAGCAAAAGTAGATATAACAGTTGATGCATTAAATAGAAGTTATGAAGGTAAAGTTATAGAAGTAGGAACATCATCTGCTAATTATGGATCTACATTCCCAGTTAAAGTAGCAATCTTAGGTGATACTCAAGGACTAAGAAGTGGAATGTCAGTTGTAGTAAAATTCAACGAGAATAAATTAGGAGAAAAAAATAAAATTTTTGTACCACTAAATGTAATATTAATTGATAAAGATTCTCATTATGTATTTATAGTTGAAAAAACAGGAGAAGAAGAAGGAACAGTAAGAAAAGTTCCAGTTCAAGTTGGAGAAATTAGTAATGATGGTATAGAAATATTAGAAGGTTTAAATCAAGGTGATGAAATAATTACAGCAGGAATGACAAAATTAGAAGATGGGATGAAAGTTCAATATAATTAGGGGGGAACTAGATGAATATAACAGAAGTAGCAATTAAGAAAAAAGTAGTTACCTTTACTTTTATTATTCTCATGGTATTAGCTGGAATTTCTACCTATTTTAAACTTCCAAAAGCAGAAGATCCTGGTTATGTAGTAAGAACTGCAACAGTAGCTGTAATTTATCCTGGAGCCAGTCCAAGTAGAGTAGAAAACTTAATTACAGATAAAATAGAGCAAAGAATTCAAGAAATGCCTGAAGTAGATTATATAGATAGTGAAAGTAGAGAAGGATTCTCATATATAACAGTTCAATTTAAAGATGAATATGTAGAGATGAGACCAGTATTTGATAAATTAAGAAGAAAAGTAGATGATGCTAAAAAAGATCTTCCATTGAATATTTTGATATTCTTCTAAGTTCTTCCATTGAATACCCATCTGCTGTAATAGCTATTATCGTACCATATACATCTCCAAAATCATCATTTACATATGGCCCTCCTATCCCTGT
>QNYN01000041.1 GCA_003973585.1 Fusobacteriota bacterium
TCTATCTTTAGCTTTTACAGGGATATCTTCTTTATAAAGTAATTTTATAGCACTAGCTCTTCTAAGACCACTAACAATCCTAAATTTTCCATCTTCTTTTTCTTGAAGATATATAATATTTAAAAGTCCAATAGCCTTAATACTATCTTTTAATTCGTTTAATTCATCATCATCCATAGAAAATCTATTTATAAATGTTGTATCTTGGAAATCAATTTGATCTAGGAGTTCAGAACGCATGTTAACCATACGACCATATTGCTTCACTATTTTTTCTTTAGGAAGTTCAATAGTTTCTTTTTTTGCTCCTCTATTAAGTAAAGGATTATTTCCTAGTCTACTCATTAATCTTCCTCCCTTTCTATAATTTCACGACAAAGAGATTTATAATCTTTAGCACCGTTACTTCTTGGGGCATATTTAAAAATACTTAATCCATGGGAAGAAGCTTCAGCAACTTTTACATTTCTTCTAATTAAAGTTTTAAACATTCCTTTACCAAAAAATTCTTTTAATTGTCCAATAACTTCTATATGAAGTTTAGATCTTGAATCTACCATAGTAGCAAAAACACCACCAATTCTAAGGTCTTCATTCATTCTTTGAGTAACAATGTCAATAGTATCCATAAGTTCTACAATTCCTTCTAAAGCATAAAATTCTGTTTGAACAGGGATATATACTTCATTAGAAGCCATAAGAGCATTAAATGTAAGAGTATCTAAGCTAGGAGGACAATCAATTAAAACATAGTCGTATCCATAAACATCTTTTAAAATCTCCTTTAGTAAACTTTCTTTACCAGGAACTCCTCCTAACTCTAAGTTTATTTTTGACATCTTTATATTCGTTGGAAGGATATCAGCAAAATCTGTTTTTACAACAACATCACTAAAATTTAATTTATTAGCTCCAAAAGCTTTTGTTTTTAAAAGATCATAAATAGTATAATCTAAATTTCTCTTATCTAAGCCAAAACCAGAAGTTAAGTTTCCTTGGGGGTCAAAATCAATAGCTAAGACTTTTTTTCCAAGAAGATTTAATCCTGCAGCAATATTTTGAGTAGAAGTAGTTTTTGCTACTCCACCTTTTTGATTTAAAATTGAAATGATCTTCATTTACCCACCTTCCATAAATTTTATTATATTTAGATTAAGTCAAAGACTTATTCCAACCTAAACTACTCTAATATTAGCATAAAATGTAAGGTTTTACAAACAACAACATTAAATTTTAGAGAAAATTTAATATTTTCTAAATGTGATATTCTTGACACTTACTCAATATATATGGTAACATTTTTTTAAAATTTAATTATTAATTATAACTCATATAAATCGAAAATATGGTTCGATGTATCTACGACTAACCTTAAATTAGTATCTATGGGTGGATTCTATGCTAAAAGTCTAATATTTAATTGAACTAGACTCTATTTTAGATAGGTTCACTGTAGAGTACAGAGAATTTATTTAGATGGAGTTTTTTTAATATACAGGAGGATGAAATGAAGCAAAATAGTATAGTTATTTTAGATTTTGGATCTCAATATAACCAATTAATTGCCAGAAGAGTAAGAGAAATGGGTGTTTATGCTGAAGTAGTACCTTATTTTGAAGATTTAGAAAAAATAAAAGCGAGAAATCCAAAGGGAATAATTTTATCTGGAGGACCTGCATCTGTTTATTTAGAAGGAGCTCCTACAATAGATAAAGCTATATTTGATCTTGATATACCTATTTTAGGGATATGTTATGGGATGCAACTTACTCAACATTTATTAGGTGGAGAAGTAGCAAAAGCAGAAAAACAAGAGTTTGGAAAAGCTAAAGTAATTGTAGATGATTTTGAAAATCCATTCTTTAAAGGAGTACCAAAAGAAACTGAAGTGTGGATGTCTCATGGAGATCATGTTACTAAATTAGCTCCAGGGTTTATTAAGTTAGCTCATACTGATTCCTCTATTGCAACTTTATACAATGAAGAGAAAAATATCTATAATGTACAATTTCATCCAGAAGTAACTCATTCAAAAGATGGAACTAAGATGTTATCTAACTTTGTATTAGAAATTTGTAAATGTGAAAAAAATTGGTCTATGGAAAATTATATAGAAGAAACAATTAAAGATATTAGAAAAACAGTAGGAGATAAAAAGGTAATATTAGCACTATCTGGAGGAGTAGATTCATCTGTAGCAGCAGTACTTATTCATAAAGCAATAGGAGATCAACTTAGTTGTTTCTTTGTAGATACAGGGCTTATGAGAAAAAATGAAGCAGAAAAAGTAATGAAAGTTTATGGTGAAAACTTTAAAATGAATATAGAGTGTATAGATGCTGAAGAAAGATTTTTAAGTAAATTAGCAGGAGTATCTGATCCAGAGAAAAAAAGAAAGATCATAGGACATGAATTTATTACTATATTTGATGAACAAAAACAAAAAATGAAAGATGCAGAATTTTTGGCACAAGGAACTATCTATCCTGATGTTATCGAATCTCAATCGGTAAAAGGACCATCTGCAACTATAAAATCTCATCATAATGTTGGGGGATTACCAGAAGAGATGGATTTTAAATTATTAGAACCTTTAAGAGAATTATTTAAAGATGAAGTAAGAAAAGTAGGAAGGGAATTAGGAATACCGAATCATATGATTGATAGACATCCATTCCCAGGTCCAGGTCTTGGAATTAGAATTTTAGGTGCTGTAGATAAAGAAAAAGCTGATATTCTTAGAGAAGCAGATGATATATTTATCTCAGAATTAAGAAAAGCAGGATTATACGAAAAGGTAAGTCAAGCATTTGTAGTGTTATTACCTGTAAAATCTGTAGGAGTAATGGGAGATGAAAGAACTTATGAATATACAGCAGTATTAAGATCTGCTGATACAATAGACTTTATGACAGCTACTTGGTCACACCTTCCATATGAATTTTTAGGAAGAGTATCTAATAGAATCATAAATGAAGTAAAAGGAATAAATAGATTAGCTTATGATATTTCTTCTAAACCACCTGCAACAATCGAGTGGGAGTAAAATATGCAAAGAAAGTAAATTTTCTATGCAAATTATTGACTTTTTATAACTTTAGATATATAATTACAATACAAGTATAAAAGTGAAGTTTTATGAACTCAAAAAGTGTCTAAAAAACCAAAGAAAGCCAACCTAATCAGTTGGCTTTCTTTATTTTCTATGGTATTATTAACCGAATGGCTATATTAATATAGCAAGTAACTAAAAGGATTAGACACTCTTTTAGTTAACTCCTATTAAAAGGAGGTGAGTTCAATAAACTTCATAATTTTTATACTAAAGTTAGTCTTAGTTATAATAGAATATCTTTTGACTAAGTA
>QNYN01000181.1 GCA_003973585.1 Fusobacteriota bacterium
ATATAAAAAATCAGGAGGAAAAAAACTATGAAAATCCTAATCGTAGGTGGAGTAGCAGGTGGAGCATCATCAGCTGCAAGATTAAGAAGATTAAGCGAAGAAAATGAAATTATCATGTTTGAAAGAGGGCAATATATATCTTTCGCAAACTGTGGGTTACCTTACCATATTGGTGGAGTAATTAAGGACAGAGATGTTTTATTAGTAGAAACAGTAGAAGGAATGAAATCAAGATTTAATATTGATGTTAGAGTTAATACAGAAGTTGAAAAAATTAATGTAGAAGCTAAAACAGTTATTGCAAAAAATCTTAAAACTGGAAAAACATATGAAGAATCATTTGATAAAATCTTATTATCTCCAGGAGCAGAAGTATTTGTTCCACCTATAAAAGGAGCAAATTCTCCAAGAGCATTTATCCTTAGAAATATGAAAGATATGGATAAAATCATTGCTCATGTTAAGAAAAACAATGTAAAGAAAGCTGTAGTAGTAGGAGCTGGATTTATTGGAATAGAAATAGCTGAAAACTTTGTAGAATTAGATATGCAAACTACAGTAGTAGAATTTGCTGATCAAGTATTAGCACCAGTAGATGGGGAAATTGCAGCACAAGTTCACCAAAATATGAAGGATCACGATGTTGAGTTATTATTAGGACATGGTGTAACTGAAATTGTAGATGGAGAAAAAAGATCAACAGTTAAAATTGCAAAAGCTGGAGAAAAAGAAGCATCTGTAGAAGTAGAAGCAGAAATAATAATTTTAGCAGCTGGAGTAAGACCAGAAACTAAATTAGCTGAAGAAGCTGGATGTGAAATTCACCCTAGATTCGGAATCAAAGTTAATGAATACATGGAAACTTCTGTAGAAGATATCTATGCAGTAGGAGATGCTGTTACAGTTAAGCACTTCATCAATGGACAAGAAATCAATATTCCATTAGCATGGCCTGCTAACAGACAAGGTAGATTAGTAGCAGATACTATGTTAGGTAGACCTAACAAGCAACCATATAATGGAACTATGGGAACTTCTATATTAAAAGCATTTGATTATACAGTAGGAGCTACAGGATTAAATGAGAAAGCATTACAAAGAGCTGGATTAGTATATGGTAAAGATTACTTAACTATTACAGTAAATAGAAACTCTAATGCTGGTTACTATCCAGGAGCTACTCCATTAACATTAAAATTAATCTTCACACCAGAAGGTAAGATTTTAGGAGCACAAGGAATTGGAAGTAAAGGTGTAGATAAGAGAATAGACGTTATAGCAACTGCTATTAAAGGTGGAATCAATGTTGTAGAATTACAAGATATTGAATTAGCTTATGCTCCTCCATTTAACTCAGCAAAAGACCCTGTAAACATCTTAGGATATTATGCTGAAAATGTTCTTAATAACGACATTAAAGTAGTTAGATATAATGAATTTGAAGCTTTAGTAGAAGCTGGAGATCATGAAGTTTTAGATATTAGAACAGCTGACGAAAGAGAATTAGGATTTATTCCTGGATCAAGACATATTGATTTAGCTGAATTAAGAGAAAGAATCAATGAATTAGATAAAGAAAAAACTTATATAGTTTATTGTCAAGTTGGACTAAGAGGATATGTTGCTTATAGAATGTTAGTAAACTTAGGTTTCAAAGCATTAAACTTAGATGGTGGATACAAATTATGGGAGCCAACTAGTCAAGAGCAATCAAACATAGGAATCTTTGAAGGAACTGATCCTTCAGAATTTACTCATACAGAAAATAAGCCATTTGTTGATGCTAAATTAATTGGAGAAGAAAGAACATTTGGAAATGTTCAAACTATCGAATTAGATGCATGTGGATTAGCTTGTCCAGGACCAATAATGAAAACTAGAAAAACTATGGAAGATCTTAACCCTGGAGATATTTTACAAATTAAATCATCAGAATTAGGATTTAGAAAAGATATTAAAACTTGGGCTGAAAAAACAGGACACAAATTCCTAAGTGCAAAAGTAGTAGACGGAATTGTAGTAGCACAAGTACAAAAATTAGATCAAGGAAACTGTTCAAATTTCACATTACCAAATGGTGAAACTTCAGGTGTAAAAATGGTAGAATCTACAAAGAATAAGCAAACTATGGTTGTTTTCTCTGGAGATTTAGATAAAGTATTAGCTTCATTCATCATTGCAAATGGTGCATTAGCTATGGGTAAAGAAGTAACATTATTCTTCACTTTCTGGGGATTAAATGCTCTTAGAAAAGAAAACTTTGTTAATCCAAAGAAAAACTTTGTAGAAAAAATGTTTGGTATAATGATGCCTAAAGGTCCTAATAAACTTCAAATTTCTCAAATGAACTTTGGTGGAATGGGAACTCAAATGATTAAAGGAATTATGAAAAAGAAAAATGTTGAATCTTTACCATCATTAATGAAAATGTTCTTAGATAACGGTGGAAAGATAATTGCTTGTGATATGTCTGTAGACTTAATGGGATTCAGTCATGATGAGTTAATTGATGAAGTAGAATACGGTGGAGTAGCTGCATTCTTAGGAGAATCAGAAGATTCATTCTCAACATTATTTATATAAGTAGTTATAATATAAGAAAAAATGCAGAAATCGATTTTGATTTCTGCATTTTTATTATTGGTTAAAAAATTAGAACTAAAACTTAATAAAAGTGAACTACCTACCCCTCCTAAAATTATTATGTTATAATAGAGTTAAAAAAATAGGAAAATTAGGAGAAGATAGATTATGATTCTTAGTGTTACAGATTTATGGAAACAGTTTACAGGGGAAGTATTATTAAAAAAAATAAACTTTGCCATAGATGAAAAGGATAAAATAGGATTAGTAGGAGCTAATGGAGCTGGAAAAACTACATTAATAAAAATACTCATGGGATTAGAAACTCATGATGAAAGTTTAGAAACAAAACAAATGGGGAAGATTGGAAAAAAAGGGAATTTAAGAATTGGATATTTATCTCAAAACTTTGATTTGAATGTAGAAAATACTGTTTTTGATGAATTAATGAGTACATATTCTCATTTAAAAGAAGATTATGATAACATTCAAAAATTAAATAAAAGATTAGCTACAGATCTAGATAACTTTGATGAGATTATGGAAAAATTAGCAAAATTAAATACTAGATATGAGCAAGAAAATGGTTATGCTATCGAGTATAAAGTAAAACAAATATTAAATGGATTAAGTTTTCCAGAATATTTATGGCAACAAAAAATTGATAATCTTAGTGGTGGACAACAATCAAGGGTTGCTCTAGGGAAAATATTATTAGATGAACCTGAATTACTTATTTTAGACGAACCTACCAACCATTTAGATTTAAATGCTATAGAGTGG
>QNYN01000156.1 GCA_003973585.1 Fusobacteriota bacterium
AAAATCAAAGAAGAAGTAAAAAAAGGTGTAGAACATTCTTTAAAGATGATGGATATAACTGAAAGTGATATTAAAGAGTCCCTTCTACAATTAGGTAAATTAAATTACAAAAAAAAATCAGAATATACTGCATATGAAGAAAAGATAAAAAATTCTAGTTTAGAAGAGTTATTAGAAAAAGAATTAGTTTTTAATATTGCTTCTCCTAAACAACTTGGAATAGTATTATTTCAATTGATGAAATTAAATAAAGTAAAAAAAGAATCTGTAGGTGTAGAAGTTTTAGAAGTTTTAAGGGATAGAGATGGTGAAACTATTGCAGAATTAATTTTAGAATATAGAAAATTGTCTAAATTGCAAAGTACATATGTAGAAGCTTTGCCTAAATTAGCAGATTCTCATAGTCGAATTCATACAACTTTTAATCAAACTGGAACTGCAACTGGAAGATTATCTTCATCTAATCCAAATTTACAAAATATTCCTGTAAGATCTTTAGAAGGAATAAAAATTAGACAAGGATTTATTGCTGAAAAAGGTTACCAACTTTTATCAATAGATTATTCTCAAATAGAATTAAGAGTTTTAGCTGAAATAAGTGAAGACCCAACTTTAATATCAGCCTATAATAATGATTTAGACTTACATGATTTAACAGCTAGAAAATTATTTTCTTTAACAGAAGATGAAGAAGTAAGTCGAGAAAAAAGAGCATTGGCTAAAATAGTTAATTTTAGTATTATTTATGGGAAAACTGCTTTTGGTTTATCTAGTGAATTGAAAATTTCTTTGAAAGAAGCAAAAGAATATATAGCTAGATATTTTGCACAGTATCCTGGAGTAAAAGCACTAGAAACTAAAATATTAGAAGAAGCAAAAGAAAATGGATTTGTTAGAACTTTATATGGTAGAAAAAGAATTATTGAGGGACTAAATTCTTCTAATAAAAATATTGTAAAACAAGCAGAAAGAACAACTGTAAATTCAGTAATTCAAGGAACAGCTGCAGATATTTTAAAAATAGTAATGGTTGAATTAGATAAAAAATTAAAAGAAAAAGATGATATAAAAATGAATTTACAAGTTCATGATGAACTTATTTTTGAAGTGAAAAAAGAAAAGGTAGAAGAATATGCTAAATTTATAAAAGAGATTATGGAAACAACAGTTAAATTAAGCAAGGTAAAATTAAAAGCCAATGTAGCCATTGGAAATAATTGGAGTGAGGCTAAATAGGAGAAAAAGATGTCGTATACATTTACAATTAAAGAAGAAATTTTAAAAAAGAATATTGAAAATCATGATGAAAATCTAGCTGAGATCTACGGAATACTTTATTCTAAAAATGCTTTTTATGAAAATAAAATAGAAATTACTTTGGAGAATTACTATCTTGCTCAAAGGGTAGTTGAACTTTTTAAAAAACTGACAACTTTAAAAACTTTTATAAAATACTCAATTAGTAAAAAACTAGGAGAACATAAAGTTTATGTGGTTACTATTCCAAATCAAAAGGGCTATAAAGAATTTTTAGATTCCTTTTCTCTTATTGAGAAACAGTTAGATAAAAGTGAAGATTTGTATAATGGATTTTTAAGAGGACTTTTTTTAGCATGTGGTTATATAAAAGACCCTGAAAAAGAATATGCAATTGATTTTTTTATTGATTCAGAAAAGGTTGCTAATAAGTTATATGATCTTTTAAAAATTAGAGGGAAACGATGTTTTAAAACTACTAAAAGAAATAAATTCTTAATCTATCTTAGAAATTCAGAAGACATAATGGATATATTAGTAGCCATAGGTGTTTTAAAAGAATTTTTTAAATATGAAGAAATAATAATGATGAAAGAAATAAAAAATAAAACAATTCGTGAGATAAATTGGGAAGTAGCCAATGAAACAAAAACATTAAATACAGGTAGAAAACAAGTTTTGATGATAGAATATCTAGATAAAGAAATAGGACTTTCATCATTAACACCTGTATTAGAAGAAATCTCAAATTTGAGATTAAAATATCCTGAATCTACATTAAGTGAATTAGGAGGGCTTTTAGGTCTGAGTAAGTCTGGAGTAAAAAGTAGATTTAGAAGGATAGAAAAAATCTATAATGATTTAAAAAATGGGAATAGATAAGGAGAAAAATAAATGCAAATTATAGATAATATATTTCAATTAAAAGGAGACTCTCATAATTTATGTGTAGCAATTGGAGCATTTGATGGAATTCATGAAGGACATAAAAATGTAATCCTTGGTGCAATAAAAAGAGCAAAAGAACTAGGTGGAAAGTCAGTTGTTTTTACATTTGATAAACATCCAAAGAGTTTTATTAAAGAAAAAGAATCTCCTATGTTAATAAATTCAAGGGAAGAAAAAATATATTTGTTAAAAAAGTTAGGTGTAGATTGTGTCATATTTCAAAAATTTGATAAACAATTTTCTTCATTAACTCCACTAGAATTTTTAAATCTTCTAAAAAAAATTAATACTAAAGAAATTTTTGTGGGGTTTAATTTTAGATTTGGAGCTGGAGGAGCCGCAACTGTTGATGATATGATTGAGCTTGGAAAAACTTGTGGAATTAAAGTTAATAAAATAGAACCTGTAAAAGCTGGAAAAGTAGTTATAAGCAGTACTTTAATTAGGTCACTAATTAAATCTGGAGAATTGGAAAAAGCTAAAGATTTATTGGGATATAATCTCTTTATGATTGGAGAAGTTGTACATGGGAAAAAATTTGGTCGTAAAATGGGATTTCCAACAGCAAATTTAAAATTAATAGATAAGATCTATCCACCATTTGGAATTTATGGAGCTAAAGTTCAAGTTGAAGGTTATGATAAAATATATGACAGTGTAGTAAATATTGGAAGAAACCCAACTTTAAAAGAAGGAGAGTTAAGTGTAGAAGTACATCTTTTAAATTTTTCCGATTATATTTATGGTAAAAAAATGGTAGTTCAATTGGTAAAATATCTTCGTGCTGAAAAACGATTTAAATCTATAGATGAATTGAAAGAAGCTATAGGCAATGATGTTTTGATTTGGAAGGAAGAATTAAAAAAACAAAAGAAAGGGCATTAGATGAAACTAGAAATTAAATTAGAAAATTTTGAAGGTCCACTAGATCTTCTACTACATCTTTTAGAGAAAAAAGAGATGGAGATAACAGAGGTAAAAATAAGTGAACTAATCGATGAATATTTAAGTTTAGTAGAAAAAGCTCAAAAAGGGAATATTTCTATTAAAGTAGAATTTTTAGGGGTAGCTAGTGAACTATTAGAAATAAAAGCATTATCAATATTAAATATGAGAGAAAAAGAAAAGAAAGAAGAAGCATTATCA
>QNYN01000081.1 GCA_003973585.1 Fusobacteriota bacterium
CTATGAGAACTATGTTAAATAAAATAAATATTAAAGGTGAAATTGTTATTGGTGAAGGTGAAATTGATGAAGCACCTATGCTATATATAGGTGAAAAAGTAGGACTTAGAAGGGACACTGATATTCCAGTAGATATTGCTGTTGACCCTGTAGAAGGAACTCGTATGACTGCCCAAGGACAAGGAAATGCATTAGCAGTTATGGCTATAGGAAATAAAGGTAGCTTTTTAAAAGCACCTGATATGTATATGGAAAAATTAATTGTTGGGCCTGATGCTCGTGGTGCTATAGATCTTAATTTACCAATTATTGATAATGTACATAATGTAGCTAAAGCCTTAGGGAAAACTTTAAATGAACTTGTGATGGTTATCCTAGATAAACCTAGACATCATAAAATTATAAAAGACTTACAAAAAATGGGAGTAAGAATATTTGCTATTCCAGATGGAGATGTAGCAGGATCTGTATTAACAGCAATTATAGATTCAGAAGTTGATATGTTATACGGAATAGGAGGAGCACCTGAAGGAGTTATTTCAGCAGCTGTTATTAAAGCTCTTGGTGGAGATATGCAAGCTAGATTAAAATTAAGAAGTGAAGTAAAAGGAATTTCTCTAGAAAATGATAAAATTTCTAATTTTGAAAAATCTAGATGTGAAAATATGGGAATTGATATCTCAACAATTTTTACAATTGATGATTTAGTTAAAGACGACGAAGTTGTTTTTGCTGCTACAGGAATTACAGATGGAGATCTTTTAAAAGGTGTTGTTAGAAAGAAAAATATTGCTAGAACTCAAACACTATTAATTAGAGGAAAAACAAAAACTATTAGATATATAAATTCTGTACATAATTTAGAATTTAAAGATGAAGATTTAAAAGGTCTTATAAAGTAAGTAATTTAGAGTTTGATTGCTCAGAGCAATCAAACTCTTTATTTTAAAAAAATAGATAAAAGGAGAAATTAAATGTTATTTTATGATGATTTTATAAAAAAATTAAATGATACGACAATTACACTGAAAAATAAATATAGTTATGGTTTAAACTTCACAAAAAAAATTGTTTGGCTAGGAACAGGAATACCAATTTCCCTTATAGGGGGATTTCAACTTTGGGTGTTAAAAACTAACAATGGTAATCCTATTGGATATGTCATTGCTCTTTTAATGCTTTTATTTGGTATTTATAATATTAAAATGGCTTTTTCGTATAAAATAAATATAGACGCTGAAAATAAAAAACTCATTAATAAACAATTTACAATTGAATTGGATAAAGTAAAGTTAGTAGAATTACGAAAAATGGTAGCTCCTAAAAGTAAAAAATTAGAAGCTTGTTTAGATGTAATAACTCATGATAAAAAACAAATTATTATTCCCCTTATTATGAACAATAAATTAGAATTTACAGCTGTTATAAAGGAGATTACAAAAGATAAATTTGTAATTATAAAGGATTAATTTATGGATAGATGTGAGTGTATTTCTATAAATGAAAATAGAGTAAAAAAAGCTATAAATGATTTAAAAAAAATTGAGTCCATAGAAGAAACAGCTAAATTTTTTAAAATATTAGGAGATAAAACTAGATTTAAAATTATAACAATTCTTCTCCAAGGTGAAATGTGTGTATGTGATATTGCTAGTACTCTTAATATGAGTCATTCTTCTATTTCTCATCAATTAAAAGTTTTGAGGGAAAATAGAGTTTTAAAAAATAGAAAGACAGGAAAAGTTGTTTATTATTCATTAAATGATAATCATGTAAAAAATATAATTATTCAAGGATTGGAGCATCATAATCACTGATTTATGATTAAAATGTTGTAATTTAACACTTAATGTGCTATTATAGAGAAAAGTATAAAGGGGTGCTTAGGTGGATAAAAATAAGAAAAAAATGTTAAAAACATATTTTGTTTATTTAGGAAGCAGTATAATTCCGTTTATTTTAATTATTTATCTACTTTATAGTTTAAGTGTAACTAGAAAAAAAACAGAATTAAAATTAAAAAATAAAGCAACACTTCGATTGATAAAAGAAGATTTAGAAGAAAACTTTATTGATACTGTGAATGATATAAAATTTTTATCGAATACACCTCAATTAAAATCTATTTTACACAATGAACCTTATATTTTAGAAAATGAAAATTATTTAGAAGGATATCTAAAAATTAAAAATAATTATGTTGCAGGAAATATTATAAATCATAAAAACGACCTTATACTTGAAGAAACATTCAGTGATGGTTACCTTAAAAGAGTAGAAGAAACGAAAAAAAATTCAAATAAAAACAAAATTTTTGTATCAAAAGTAGAGGATTCTAGCGGAGGTTATATTACTAAAATTTCATCTCCTATTTTAGGAGATAAAGATGATTTATTAGGAAGTGTTTCTTTATACAAAGATCAAAAAATTTGGTCAATATTAGATAAATATAGTTCTACTGGAATGGTATCAAAAGATGATTTTTATTGGTTTGGGATTTCCGATGGAAAAGTTGTGTATCCTCGAGAGAAAGCAAAGGACTTATTAGAAGAGAAGCCATATCTAGCTAATATAGAAAATGGATCTCTTTTGAGTAAAGATTCTTTATTAGTATTTAAGACTATTGATTTTTCAGAAATTTATCCTGAACTAATTTTTGATGAGGGAACACCTCATCTTTGGAGGTTGTTAGTTCGAGTACCAAAAGAAAAATTGATTGAAATAAAAAGAGATCATTTAGAAGGTTTTATCCTTTTAGGAATTTTTGTATTTTTACTTTTTGCTATAGCTCTTTGGGCTATTTCAAAAGAATACTATAATAAAAAGTTTTATGAAGAGCAATTAAAATTAAAAAACTCAGAACTAGTAAAAAGTAATAAAACTAAAGATAAATTTATATCAATATTAGCTCATGATTTAAAAAATCCTTTTACTGGAGTTACAGGAATTTTCAATATTTTAACTAAAAAATATGATACATACGATGAAAATAAAAGAAAAAAATTAATTTTTTCTTTAAATGATTCTATTCAAGGAATAAATTCTCTTTTACTGAATTTATTAGAATGGACAAAGGTTCAACGAGATAATATTGAGTTTTCAGCTACAAAAATTAAAGTTAGTGACATAATAGAAACTGCACTAAAACCTCTTAAATTAGATCTTGAAACGAAAAATATAAAATTGTTGAATTTTATTTCTAAAGATCATTATATTTGGGGTGATAAATATATGGTAGAAACTATTTTTCGAAATATAATCTCAAATGCCATTAAATTCACTCCTAATTTAGGTGAAATAGAATTAAAAAGTGCAAAAAGAAATGGATATATATATATATATAT
>QNYN01000115.1 GCA_003973585.1 Fusobacteriota bacterium
AACAGAAGCACAAATGCATCTGCAGAATCATTCAATGCGAAAATTAAAGATTTTAGAAGACAATTTAGAGGAGTAAGAGACATCCCATTCTTCCTTTTTAGACTTTGTAAATTATATGCATAAATTTTAGCCTCCCCCCGAAAGTGGACTTGATCCGACTTCAGCCCAATGCAAAAACGTATAAATTAAAAAAGAGCTTCGAAAAACGAAGCTCTTTTAAACGCATATATATTAACTAAGCTGTCTTTATGCATTATCGTAATCTATCCACGGATTTCACGAGATCCTCATCCTTTTTAATCGCCTTATTGGCTAAGTATAAAAATACTATTGAAATAAAAGGTATGACTAACTCAATTTCCTTCTCAGAAACCATAGTTTCTCCGGAAAAAGTTTGTGTATAATATCCGAAAACGCCCAACAGTATGATGTTGATCAAGATATTAAATCGTACTAAAACAAATTGTAACTTTCTATTTTTGAATAAAAATATTGTTACCAACGAAAGAACGATTACTGACGCAAATAAAGATAAAATATAAATACTATCAAAGCCTTTAACGACAAATAATTCTTTATTTTTCCACAATGGAGAGAATATTCCTAACCCCGCCAAAAACGCCACAATTAATAGATAAATTGATTGTATTCTTTGAATCATTATTTTTTATTTTTTTAATTTGAGGAGCAAAAGTAATACAATAATCTTTATCTTTATACAGAGTATAACAAAATAATGTTGTATAATTGCATCGATTTCGGAGTAAAACTTGAAATTAACTTACTTCGAGCACAAGACAATTCGTAATACTTTCAATAGTATTAATAAACAATCTTTCATTATTTTTTTAAGATCAAAAAAAACACAATTTAATTTATAATCCAATGTTTGGTATTGAAGATCTCAAGCAAAAAAAGCTTTCCGATTTGCAAGCTATTGCAAAACAATTAAACCTCAAGAAAATTAGTCAACTAAATAAGTCTGATTTAGTCTACAGAATCCTAGACTTCCAAGCTGATAATCCTTCTGAAGTAAAAAAGATAATACCTGCAGAAACAAAAACTCCTGCACGTCCTAAACCAGTTGCAAAAGAAAAAACAACTGAGAAACAGAAAAAAGAAAACACTACAGAAGCAACTGCTGAACCTAAAAAAATAAACAGACCTACTCCTAGAGCTGAAGTAGAAGCAAGAAAACGTGCTGCATCTGATTCTGAAAACAAATCTGATAATCAGACTGAACAAACAGAAACTCCAAAGCAGACACCAAGAAAAAGAATAGTTAAGAAAACTGTTGCCAAACCTGAAGCTACAACCGATACTGAGGTAGTAAAATCTCAAAGCTCTCGTGTAGAGAAAATAGACTTGAGACCTAAAGCTCCTCAAGAAAAAACTCAAGAGACTCAAAACCAACAATCGGAACAAAAAGAGCAAAACAGAAAAGATTTTCAGAAAAAAGATCAAAATCCTAGACACACAAACAAGTCTGCACAAGGACAAGAAAAAAGAGAAAATCCTAATCAACAAAACAAGAGACACGATAACAAGGGTCCTCGTAAACAACAGAACGACTACAAAAACAAAAATCGTTATAAAGCTCCAGAACACGAATTCGAAGGAATAATTACTAGCGAAGGGGTACTTGAAGTAATGCAAGATGGTTACGGTTTCTTACGTTCTTCTGATTACAACTACTTATCTTCTCCTGACGATATTTATGTATCTCAATCGCAAATCAGGTTATTTGGTTTAAAAACTGGTGATACTGTTAGAGGTAACGTTAGACCACCAAAAGAAGGTGAAAAATATTTTCCACTTATTAAAGTTGAAAAAATTAATGGTCGTGAGCCAGACTTTATCCGAGATAGAGTTTCTTTCGAACATTTAACTCCACTTTTCCCAACAGAGAAATTTAAATTAGCTGAAAAACAGAGCACAATATCTACTCGTATTATCGATTTATTTGCTCCTATAGGAAAAGGACAACGTGGAATGATTGTAGCACAACCAAAAACAGGTAAAACTGTTTTATTGAAAGAAGTTGCAAATGCAATTGCTGCTAATCACCCTGAAGTTTACTTGATGGTACTTCTAATAGACGAACGTCCTGAGGAGGTAACTGACATGCAACGAAGTGTAAACGGCGAGGTTGTTGCATCCACTTTCGATGAGCCTGCTGATAGACACGTAAAAGTAGCCAACATTGTTTTAGAAAAAGCAAAACGTATGGTTGAATCTGGTCATGATGTAGTTATACTTTTAGATTCAATTACTCGTTTGGCAAGAGCTTACAACACAGTATCGCCACCATCAGGAAAGGTACTTTCGGGAGGTGTTGATTCTAACGCATTACACAAACCTAAGCGTTTCTTTGGTGCTGCTCGTAATATCGAGAATGGTGGTTCGCTTACCATTATTGCAACAGCACTTATCGACACTGGTTCTAAAATGGACGAAGTTATTTTCGAAGAATTTAAAGGAACAGGTAACATGGAATTACAATTGGATAGAAAAATCTCTAACCGTCGTATTTACCCTGCCATCGATCTTATCTCTTCAAGTACACGTAAGGACGACATGTTACTAGATACACAAACTGCACAACGCATGTGGGTATTGAGAAACTACATTGCCGATTTCACACCACTTGAAGCAATAGAAAATCTGAAAGGTAAAATTCAAAGAACAATTAACAACGAAGAGTTCTTAATTTCTATGAGCGACTAGTCGTTTCTAGTTTATAAAAGCATAAAGTCCATGTTGAGAAATCAATGTGGACTTTTTTTGTCCCCGATAAAACACTCAATTTTCATGTTTAATTGCTATTATTACGATATTGATAACTATCGTTTGAACTTTAATATTAAATTTGTGCAATCAACAAATTAATAAACACTGTCTATTAATCTATGCAACTTTTTTATACTCCAGACATCAACATTTCTGACGATAATTTTACTCTCAACAAAGAAGAAAGTAAACACATAGTTCGTGTACTACGTCTTAAAGAAGGCAAAGAAATATATGTAACCGATGGCAAAGGGACTCTACTGAAAGTAGAAATAACCGATGCCAATCAGAATGCTTGTGAAGTAAAGGTTTTAGAAAAAATATCTAACCACGAAAAACGAGATTACTACATACACATGGCAGTAGCTCCAACAAAAAACAACGATAGATATGAGTGGTTTCTGGAGAAAGCAACAGAAATAGGTATTGATGAGATAACTCCAATAATTGGTCAACATTCCGAAAGAAAAAAAATTAAACTAGAGCGTTTTCAGAAAGTAATTTTATCTGCTGTAAAACAATCACTAAAAGCATATATCCCGAAAATAA
>QNYN01000131.1 GCA_003973585.1 Fusobacteriota bacterium
ATATAAAAAAGCTATATTAATTACATCTGCAACTCATATGAAAAGATCGGTATATATATTTGAAAAAGTAGGAGTAGAAGTAATTCCAAACCCAACAGGTTATATATCAGGGTATAAAAAATATGGAATTGATAGTTATTTACCAAATTTTGCTAATTCAATGGGAATAACAGCAGCTATTTGGGAATATATAGGATTACTTTTTTATCGTCTAAAATAGGAGGAAAATAATTATGTTAATGAAAGAAGTAAGAGCAGTTAAAATAGCAAATAAATTTGAAATTGGTGGAGATAAAGGGAAATTTACTTTATTGGCAGGGCCTTGTGCTATAGAATCTGAAGAAATGAGTATTAGAGTAGCAGGTAAAATCAAAGAAATTTGTGATAGATTAGGTATAAACTATGTTTTTAAATCATCATTTGATAAGGCTAATAGGTCTTCTATTCATGGATTTCGTGGAGTAGGAATCGAAGAAGGAATGAGAATTCTGAAAAAAGTAAAGGATACCTATGATATTCCTGTTATTACAGATGTACATGAGCCTTGGCAATGTGAAAGGGTAGCAGAAGTTGTAGATATGATACAAATTCCAGCTTTTTTATGTAGACAAACTGATTTATTAGTTGCTGCTGCAAAGACAGGGTTACCTGTAAATGTAAAGAAAGGACAATTTTTAGCTCCATGGGATATGAAAAATGTAGTAAATAAGATGGAAGAAGCAGGAAGTAAAAATTTTATGTTATGTGAAAGAGGAGTAACTTTTGGATATAATAATTTTGTAGTTGATATGAGATCGTTTATGGAAATGAGAGAATTTGGATATCCTGTAATATTTGATGCTACTCATTCAGTACAAGTACCAGGTGGATTAGGAACATGTACTGGTGGAAACCGTGAATATGTATTTCCTCTAATGAGAGCAGCATTAGCTGTAGGAGTAGATGGGATATTTGCAGAAGTACATGAAGATCCAGATTGTGCTCCATGTGATGGGCCAAATATGTTAAAGTTAGAAGATTTAGAAAATGTATTAAAAATAGCATTAGAAATAGATAGTATAGTAAAATCAAATTAAAGAGGTATTACATATGGAAACTCGTTGGCTACATAAAGACACCCACAATACAGAACAATTTGAAAATCTAGGGTTAAGTAAAGATTTTCTTAATATACTAATAAATCGTGGGATAGATTCAGAGGAAAAAATAGAAAAGTTTATAAATCCTAAAATAGAAAATATTGTTTCACCTTTTGAATTTACTGATGTAAAAAAATCTGTAGAAAAAATAATAGAAGTAGGAGAAAGTGGAAAAACAATATTTATTTATGGAGACTATGATGTAGATGGAATCACTTCTACTTCCCTATGCTATCTAGCTCTAAAAGAATTAGGGTATAAAGTAGATTATTATATTCCCCTTAGAGATGAGGGATATGGTCTAAGTATAGATGGACTAAATAGTGTAAAAAAATCAGGAGCTGATTTGGTAATTACCGTTGATTGTGGAATTTCGTCTGTAGAAGAAGTAGAGTATGCTAATTCTATAGGTTTAGAAATGATAATAACAGATCACCATGACATAAATAATATATTACCCCAAGCATATGCTGTGGTAAACCCTAAAAGGGAAGATAATCCATATAAGTTTGAATATTTAGCAGGAGTTGGAACTGCTTTTATGGTTATGATGGGATTATATGAAACATTAGGGAAAAAAGAAGAAATTTATAAATATTTAGATATTGTAGCAATTGGAACTGTTGCAGATATTGTACCTTTAAAAGGTGAAAATAGAATTTTTACAAAATTAGGATTAGAAAGGTTAAAAAGTACAGTTCATCCTGGGCTAAAATTATTGTTACAGACTATATTTGATGATTTAGAAGAAAAGAAATTTAATACTTATGATGTAGGGTTTATTATTGCACCTATATTTAACGCAGCTGGAAGAATAGAAGATGCTAAAATGGCAGTAAAATTAATAATTAGTGATTCTATGATAGAAGCTAGAGAAATATCTAAAACATTAATAGGTCAAAATAGTGAAAGAAAAGATGTCCAGGCTAATATATTAAAAAAAGTTGAAGAAGAAATAGAAAAAAATAGATATTATGAAGATAATGTAATAGTTGTTTCAGGGGAAGGATTTCATCATGGTGTAATAGGGATAGTAGCTTCTAAAATAGTAGATAAATATTATAAACCAACTATAATTATGGAAGAAAAAGATGGAATAGCTAAGGCATCTTGTAGGAGTATAGATGGATATTCGATAATAGAAGGGCTTAATTCCATGAGAGAAATATTCATTAAATATGGGGGACATGCAGGAGCAGCAGGATTTTCTATAGATGTAAATAAAATAGAAGAATTTAGAAGTAAAATGAATGCCCATGTAGGAGCAACATTATCATTAGAAGATTTTAAAAAGCCAGTTAAAATTGATAAAAAAATAGGTTTTACAAAATTAATCTATAATTTTTATAAAGAATTAGAAAAAGCTGAACCTTATGGTTTTGGAAATCCATCACCCTTATTTGAAGTTAAAAATATAACCTTAGATAGAGTAAGACTTATTGGGAAAGAAAAAACACATATTATGTTTGATGCAGTATCTGTAGATGGAACAACATTAAAAAATTGTGTATGGTTTGGAAGTTCTCATCATTTTGAAAAATTAGTAGAGATGAGATCTGTAGATATAGCTTTTAAATTAAAAGTAGATACATATAAAGATAGATTTAATGTAAAGATGTTTGTAGAAGATATTCGTAAATCAAATTCACAAGAAAATCTTTTAGAAGAATATATAGACTTATATGACACAATTTTTCCTATGAAAGAGGTAATTTATTCTAAAAGAAAAATAGAAGAAAATTCTATTCCATATTTAGAATATTCTAATGGAATAACTGTAAATTCTGGAAGATCTATAATAGGATATCTGTCACAGCAAATAGAGAATATATTAAAAACACTAACTTATAAATATAATATGAAGTTTAAAGTAGAAATAGATAAAATCATAAAAAAAGAAGAAAACTACAATATTCATATTACAATAGATCGTGATTATACTTTTAAAAGTAATTCTTTTAAACCTGGTAAAATATTAAAAGATATTAAAGATCACATTTTAGGTGGTTTAGAATATAATTCTTTACAAAAAGAAGTTCTTTCAACTATTTTTAGAAGTAAGGGAAATCCACTAGTAATATATAAAGGTAGTCGTGGGATGAAAAGTATTATTTATACTATGGGACTTTGGAATAAAGTTCATAATAAAAAATTATTAGTTATAACAAAGGATATTTTACCTCATTAT
>QNYN01000134.1 GCA_003973585.1 Fusobacteriota bacterium
TAACTGTTTTTCCTGCAAAAATATTATCTAAACATGATTGATTACAAGAGATACATGGAGATATATCTTTTGCCTTGTTATTCTTTGCTTTTTCTAAGAAGAATGGGTCTGATAAAAATGGTCTTGCCATAGATATCATATCACAAACTCCACTACTTAAAATCTCTTCTCCTAACTCTGGAGTATTTATTCTATTTGATATTAACTTAGCTTTTTCTTTACCCTTTTCATTCTTAGAAAACATTCCCAAAATAGCACCTATTCCTGCTATTGGTAATCCATATTTTCCAATTTTAAGGATTAACAACCATCCTACTGCTGTAGTTCCTATATTAGCTCCTAATATTACTCCTAATGCTTGAGTAAGATTCATCAAACTAGCATTTACAAACCCTATTACCATTACAGTAGTTACTGATGAAGATTGTACTAATAAAGTAATTACTATACCTACTATCACTCCTAAAAATCTATTTTTAGTCACAATAGCAATAATATTTTTCAATTTTTCCCCTGCTACTTTTTGCATTGCACTGGCCATGTTTTCCATTCCATAAAGAAATATTCCTAGTCCACCAAGTACATTAAGTAGTATACTTATTCCTTCTCCCATTTTTTTCTCCTTGATTATTTTATTGTTGTATCTAGATAAAATTTAATAATAATCTATTAAAATTTATATTTATAGCTAATTGTTAATTTTGTAGAACTATATAAATTTTTATCTTCTTCACGACCATTCCATATCATTTGATAATTATATCTACCATATAAAATTTCAATTTCAGTATTAGGAAATTCTACTCCTACTCCTATTCCATAATTTAACATCTGTGAAATATCTTCTACCATTTTACTAATAGCAATATCATCATCTTCTACATAGTTAGCTCCTACCATAATTAAATAATATGGTGAATAAATTCCTGTTGGATCTAATAAATACTTTAATTTAGCATAGTAGGGGATAATCGTTGCAGAAGGCCCTACATTTATAGTAGCTTCTTCCCCTGTATCCATTACAAATCTATTGGTAAATCCTTTAGGTAACCTTAAAGTGTCTTCTATTCTTTCTAAAATCGAGGTATCCTGTTCTTCTATTTGGTGTCCTTCTGAAGTAGGATATATTAAATCCTCTGCTAATACTACTATATTTAAAAATAAATATAATAGTAAAACCAATAAATTCTTATATTTTATTGAGATAGTAATCTACTCCTATAGAGTTTTCTAATGTTAAAAAAGTTTCACCTTCCTTAAATAAATATTCTTCTAAAAGAATATATTTAATCCCATCTTCTTCATAAATATATCTAAACTCTAAATTATTCTGATCTTTTTTCTTAGACGGATTTTTATTAAAATTATTATCTTTTAAAAAAAACTTTTTTAAAATCTCTCCTTCACGCTTTTTTATTCTACATGGAAAGTGATTTATTTTCATTAGAATCTCTAAAATTTCTTTTTTCACAAATAGACACCTCAATTTTATTATATTTAGTTTTTATAATTTTATGGTTTTAATTTTTTCTATTTTTCCCCTGCTTCTTCTAGAAATTCATTTATTTTTGACTCATCTCTTTTGTAAATTTTATGTCTTCTAATTTTTAATGTTCCTGTATATGTTCCATCATCTACACTAAATCTTGAAATCACTAAAAAATCCTTTGGTTTTTGAAATGAATTTAAATGACTAGTTAATCTTTTTACTTCACTTTTAAGTAAAGTATTTAGCTCTACTTCATGTATTTTATCATATTCCTCAGAAATTGTTAAACAAGCATATAAGTTTTTTAAGCCATCTCCTATTATCATTACATCATCTATTATTTCTGATTTTTTCAATTCATCTTCTATAGGCTCTGGATGGATATTTTCACCACTTTTTAAAACTATCATATTGCTTTTTCTTCCACTTATAAATAACTTCTCATCTTTATAATAACCTACATCTCCTGTATAAAGCCACCCATCTTTTATAGCTTTTCCACTGGCATCACTATGATTCCAGTAACCTTTCATTACACAACTACCTTTTAAAAGTAATTCTCCTTTTAGATTTTTCCCTATATTTCCATCTTCATCTAAAAAAGTTATATCTCCACCATTTTCTTTTAGTAACCAGTCTAATAAACTTCCAGAACTTCCAAGATAATAATCAGAAACATTATCTACACTTACTACTGGTGAAGATTCAGATAATCCATATCCTTGCATTACAGGGAGTCCTATATATGTAAAATATCTTTGTAGAGCTATATCTATTCCTGCTCCTCCCGATATAAATTCTCTAAAATTACTACCAAATGAAGCTTTTATTTTTGTCAGAAGTTTTTCTTCTAACATATTGTATATTGCATTATGCTCTTCTTTTCCAACATAATTTGCTTTATCGCCTTTTACTAATGGTGCTATTTCTAATAATTTTTTATAACCTAATATAGCTTCTTCTCCTGCAGCATTTATTTGTTTTTCTATATTTGCCTTTATTAATTCCAGTATTCTTGGAACTGCTAAGATTATACTTGGTTGAAAATTTTGAATATCTCTAATAAAAGTTCTTTGATTTTTTGTTATTCCTATACTTCCACCACTAACTAATATTCCTATAACTTCTACAGCTAAAGCAAAGCTATGCCAATATGGTAGCATAGAGTACATACAATCATTAGATGTTAATTCTTTGATTTTTGCTACAGATTTTCCATTTTCTACTAAATTTTCATGAGTTAACATTACACCCTTTGGATTCCCTGTTGATCCACTAGTATATATAAGAGTAGAAAGATCTTCTTTATTAATATCTGCACCGATACTCTCTCTTTCATTTTTTACAAGTTCTTCTAATTCATCAACTAATATAATTTTACCTTGTGGGTATATTTTTTTTATAATCTCTTCTAACTTTGGTATTGTTAAAATTATTTTAGGTGTTGAATCTTCTAAAATAAATTTGATTTCTGTTTCTTTACCATTTTCATTAATAGGAACAGCTATTCCTCCTAGTACCCATACAGAATAAAAAGCTTTTATTTGATCTATTGATTTAGGAATAATAATTCCTACTCTATCTCCTTTTTCACATCCTATTTTTTCAATATAAGTTGACCACTTTAAACTTTCGCTTATTGTTTCTTCATAGGTATAATTTTTAGTTTCTGTTTTAATAAAAATATTATTTTTATACTCTTCTTTTTTTCCTAAGATATAATCTTTTAATGTTCTCATTAATTTTCTCCTATTTTTTTATTTGTATACATTACATTATACCAAAATTTACAGAGTTTTTTTTAAAATTTTAAAAGGAATTTTTTTTTATTA
>QNYN01000215.1 GCA_003973585.1 Fusobacteriota bacterium
TAAATGTAATAATCCTAAATGTATCTCTCAAATCGAGGATTTAGGAGGAAAATATATTAACTATAAAGATAAAAAGATTTGCTTCTACTGTGAAAAATAAGTTCTAACCCAGAATTTCCCCTTGCCCATTCTTATTTTTTCCTATAGTTCCCTTCTCTTAATTTGATGAGGTCTATAGCAAAAAAATACCCGTAAGAGCACCCTTTATGGGCGTCCTTACGGGTATTAAATTTTAGTCTTTTATTCTAATTCCTCTTGAACTTAATACAGTTCCTATTAATGGAATAGAATATAAATATCTTATTTCTACTTCATCTGTTAACTCTAATCCATTATAAACATAGACATCAATTCCATCTACTGTATGTTTTGTAAATCCTGTATCATTTTCCATCTTCTCTATCGCATCAACCTGAAGCGTTTGCATTCCAGCACATCAGCCACCTGTAACTACTTCTATAGATACTCTAATAGCATTTAAGTTTTTTTCTTCCATAAACTTTTTCAACTTATCTTGAATAACTATCATTTTTTCACCTCCCTCTTTTGTAATATAATATTAGCACAATTTTTTAGGAATTAAAATTTTTAATTATATTTTTTAGTTCTATAAATTATAGGACTATTTAGTTTTTGTGTTTTCAAAGGCTACCTTTAATACATCTTCAAAGTAATCTGCATAGTGAACTTCTATTCCTTCTTTTATATAGTCAGGCAATCTCTCAAAATCTAATTGATTATCTTTTGGTAATAATAATGTTGTAATTCCTACTCTTCTTGCTGCAATTGTTTTTTCCCTCACTCCTCCAATAGGCAATACTTTCCCTGTTAGAGTTATTTCTCCAGTCATAGCTAAATTATTTTTTACTGGTTTATTCTTTGCTAAAGAATACAGTGCTAATGCCATTGTTATTCCTGCTGAAGGACCATCTTTAGGAGTTGCCCCTTCTGGAACATGTAAATGGATAGTATGTTTATCAAAAAGATCTTTTTTATCTTCATCACAATCTTCCTTACACATGAGAGATTTTATATAAGAATATGCAATTACAGAAGACTCTTTCATTACATCTCCTAATTGCCCTGTTTGTTTAAATCCACCTTGATGTCCTATTACACGGGCTTCTATATATAAAGTCACTCCACCCATAGATGTCCATGCAAGACCTAGTGTTACTCCAGGTACATTTTTATTATAAAGTTCTTCTGTTACAAACCTTGGTTGTCCTAAAAATTCTTCTAAATTTTTCTTATTTACTGTTATTTTCCCCTCTTCCCCTTCTGCAATTTTAAGGGTTGCTTTTCTCATAATTTTCTTTATATTTTTTTCTAATCCCCTTACTCCTGCTTCCCTAGCATATTTATCTATAATTTCACGAAGAGTTGCTTTGGAAATCGAGATTTCTTTTTTAGATAATCCATGAATTTCCATTTGATGTGGTATCAAATATTTTTTAGCAATTTCCTCTTTTTCTTCTAAAATATACCCTGGTAATTGTATAATTTCCATCCTATCTAATAGTGGTCTAGGTATTGTATCTAATTGATTTGCTGTTGTTATAAATAAGATTTTTGATAAATCAAATCTAACATCTAGATAATGATCTAAAAATTCTATATTTTGTTCTGGATCTAGTACTTCAAGTAGTGCAGATGCTGGATCTCCTTGATAACTATTTCCTATTTTATCTATTTCATCTAACATAATCACTGGATTAGAAGTTTTTACTTTTTTTATAGCTTGTATTATCTTCCCTGGCATAGCTCCTATATAAGTTCTTCTATGACCTTTTATCTCTGCTTCATCTTTCATTCCTCCTACAGAGAATCTAAAAAATTCACGATTTAATGCTCTCGCTATTGATTTTCCTATAGAAGTTTTCCCTACCCCTGGAGGCCCTACTAAGCATAGAATTGATCCACTTACAGTTCCTGTTTTCATAATTGTACTTATAAATTCTAATATATTATTTTTTACATCTTCTAAACCATAATGGTCTTGATCTAATTTTCTCCTTGATTTTTTTATATCTAAACTATCTTTAGAATATATACCCCAAGGTAACTCTGCTATTGCTAATAAATAAGATCTTACTACATTATATTCTGGAGAATGATTATCTAGTGTTTTTAACTTTTCAATTTGTTCTTCTATAACTTTTAGGGCTTCTTCACTAAGAGTTTTTCCTTCTAAAATCTTAAAAATCTTATCTACTTCACTTTCTTTATCATCTTTTTCAATTCCTAGCTCTTTTTTTATTAATTTTAATTGTTCCCTTAAAAAATATTCTTTTTGCTGCTTACTTACCTTTTCTTCAATTTGTTTTTGTAATTTTTCTTGTAAATGTGAGATCTCTAACTCTTTTTTTAACATAGTTAATATCAATCTACTTCTTTTTGAAAGATCCCACTCTTCTAAAACTTCTTGCAAATTTTTATTTTCTGTCTTCAACATAGATGTAATTAAATCCATAAAAATACCAGGTTTTTCATAATTTACTTGGGTCATTAGTAGCTTTAATTCTTCTTGTAAAATAGGATTTACTTTAAAAATTTCCTTTAGAGAAGTCATTATTGCCAACATATAAGCTCTAATTTCATCATTTGGTGGTCCTTCTACAGTTTCATCATATTTTACATCCCATATAATATTAGGTTCTTTCTTTATAACTTTTTTTAATTTAAACCTATTTAAACCTTGAGCTATAACTTGAATTGTATTAGGGGATAAAGGTGTTATCTTGTGTATTTTTACTACTGTTCCAACCTCATATAATTCAGATTTAAATATATCTACTTGATTTAATTCTTTTACAAAAACTAACCCTATCAATTTGTCTTGGCTTTCTTCTACCATTTTTATTGTTCTTAAAAACTCTTCTCCTGAAAAAGTTATTGGTATCATAATATTAGGAAATATTGGTCTTGTTAATAATGGTAAAATTACTAATTCTTTTGGTAAAATAGGATCTACATTTATTAATTCATTCTTGTTTTTCTTATTTTCTTTTTTTTCCATAGGACTCCTCCCTTAATTTATTTCTTTAAAAAAAATCTTATAGTGAGTTATACCTTATTTTTTTTGATTTCCTATAAAAAAATAAAACCATTTTTTTCTTTAACTAAAAGAACTATTTCTAACTCTCTTTGAGAATTCTTAAAAAAATATTTGACATTTTCCCTTAAACTTTATATTATATGTTTAAATCCATTACACACGGATAAAAAGCATAAAAAAATGTACATCAAGGGAGAGATACTATGTTTATAAAAAAAATTACCATAACAACCATTATAACTCTGACCTAGTTTGCT
>QNYN01000020.1 GCA_003973585.1 Fusobacteriota bacterium
ATTTAGATAATACTAAAAAAATAGTAGATAAAATAGATATTCCTAAAAATATAGAGTTATTAGAAGAATTTAAAATATTAAAAAATTATGATGTGTCAAAAACTTATTATACTAAAAAATTGCCTATTTCTAAAAAGAAGCATATTATAGAAAATCTAGATAAATTTGATAAAATCTTTGCAACAATTGACATTTTAAGAGTTTTATAAAAAAAATCCCCTTCTCACTAAAAATTTAATGAGTTAGGGGATATTTTAATTTCTAGAAAAATCATCTTCTAATCTTACTATATCGTCTTCACCAGTGTATTCTCCTACTTGAGCTTCAATTATTATTACTGGTATCTTACCTTTATTTTCTAACCTATGAGTTTCTCCCATTTTGATATATGTAGATTCATTAGGTCTTACTAGTTTTACTTCATCTCCTACAGTTACAGTAGCAGTTCCAGAGACTACAATCCAGTGTTCATTTCTGTGATAATGTTTTTGTAAACTAATTCTTTTTCCTGGTTTTACCTCTATTTTTTTCACTTTATATCCAGGGGTATCTTCTAAAACTTCATAATTTCCCCAAGGTCTATGGACTTTTAAATGAATATTTGGAAGAACAGAGTTTTCCTCTTTTAGCCTATCTACTATTTGTTTAACTTTTTGAGTAGATCCTTTTTTACTAATTAATAGAGCATCATCAGTATCTACTATAATAAGATCTTCTATATCAATTAATTCTGTTTTTTTCTTAGATAAAATTAAATTGTTATTTTCATCATTTGGTAATTCTTCAGCAAGTGCATCAAAACTTCCAACATCAGACCAATCAATATTAGAAGGGATAACTTTAACTTTTTTTGATTTTTCCATAACAGCATAGTCGATACTATCACTAGGAATATTTAACATATCTTCTAATTTTATTCGAATTTGCTTTTTTTCTAGATAAGCTTTATTTTCATAAGCAATTTTACTAGCTTCATATATTTTAGGTGAATATTTTTTTATTTCTTCTAAAAATACCCCTGCCTTAAAGCAAAACATTCCACTATTCCAATAATAATTCCCTGCTTCTAAATATTTTGTTGCTGTTTCAAAATTAGGTTTTTCATGAAATGCTTTCACATCTAATCCTTCAATAGAATCTCCCCCGTCTTTATTCAACTCCGATTCTATATATCCAAAACCTGTTTCTGCAAATGTAGGAGTAATTCCAAAAGTTACTAAATTATCTTCTTTAGCTAATCTTTCTGCTTCTTTTAAAACTTTTTTATATTCAACTTCATCTTTAATTAAATGATCTGATGGAGAAACTAAAACAATTTCTTCAGGGTCAAGATCAAAACATGCTAAAGTTATTGCAGGTGCTGTATTTCTACCAACAGGTTCTAATAAAAATTTAGCCCTTTCAAATTTATATTTTTCATCTTCTTCTAATTGGTCGATTGCCAAAAAATACTGTTCTGTATTAGAGATTATAAAATTACTATCACAAATTTTATTATTTCTTTCAACTGTTAATTGAAAAAGTGATCGATCATCAAATAATCTTACAAATTGTTTAGGCATAAGTTTTCTACTTATAGGCCATAAACGAGTTCCATTTCCTCCACATAATATTATATTAATCATAGATATTCTCCTTATTTAATTAGTATATTTTCTTTATAGTATACCTAATTTTTAAGGGTTATTCCAATTTTATTTTAGAGAGTTGAGCCGTCAATAAAAAAACGTTGACATAATGCACTACTTGTTATATAATATCTAAGATAAAGCCCTTTCCCACGAGGAGCCGTTATAAATTATTTATAACATTTATTTCAAGGAGGAACAAAAACGTGAAAAACAAATATAGTTTTATGTTAAGAAAAGAAGATGTAGTTAGAGAATGGTTACATTATGATGCTGATGGTGTAGTATTAGGTAGATTAGCTGCAGAAATCGCAAAAAAATTAATGGGTAAAGATAAAGTAACTTACACACCTCATATCGATGGTGGAGATTATGTTGTAGTTACTAACATGGAAAAAATCAAAGTTACAGGAAATAAGTTAACTGACAAAATTTATTATAATCACTCAGGATTCCCAGGTGGATTAAGAGAGAGAAGATTAGAAGAAGTTTTAGCTAAGAACCCTGCAGAAGCTTTATTATTAGCTGTTAAGAGAATGTTACCTAAGAACAGATTAGGAGCACAACAATTAACTAGATTAAGAATATTCGTAGGATCTGAGCATGAGCATGTAGCTCAAAAACCAACAACTAAAACATTATAATAAATAGGAGGAAAACTTAAATGGCAGTACAATTTAGAGGAACTGGAAGAAGAAAAACTTCAGTAGCAAGAGTAATATTAGTACCTGGAGAAACAGGAGTTACTATAAATGGAAAAGAAATGAGCGAGTATTTTGGAAGAGAAATCTTAGGAGATATCGTAAACCAACCTTTAGTTTTAACTGAAACTAAAGAAAAGTACGGAGTAAAAGTTAATGTTAATGGTGGAGGAACTACTGGTCAAGCAGGAGCTATCAGACATGGTGTTGCTAGAGCATTATTAATGGCAGACGAAACTTTAAAAGGTGCTTTAAGAGAAGCTGGATTCTTAACTAGAGACTCAAGAATGGTTGAAAGAAAGAAATTCGGAAAGAAAAAAGCAAGAAAATCACCTCAATTCTCAAAGAGATAAGAGATATTCAAAAAGAGATACATTCCATTTGGTGGAATATATCTCTTTTTTTTATATTAATATTTTCTATCTAATTGTCTTTGAAAAGCACTTAGATGATGTTTAGATCCATCTCTTAGATGAATAAAGACTTCTCTTACATCTTCAGGTAAATTTTTATCTTTTAAAAATTTTTCATACATAGCAATATTATCTATTTCTGCCTGTACTCCTATTTCAAAAGTTTCTTTTAGAGTTTTTGGAATAATTAAAGTTGATTCATCTAATTTTTCGTATTTTACATTATATTTTTCAATTAATGGTAGAAGTAGATCTATATGAGTTTCTTCAGCTCTTTTAATATTTGAAAAAGGTCTATCAATATTAAAAGTTGACATTATTTTTTCATATTCTGTTTTAGCAAATATTTCATCTTCTATAGCATATTTAATCATAGTTTGAACAGTCATATTATTATCTTCTGAAGCTCCTACATGTCCGTAACTAGCCATAGCACTGATACTTAGCATTAACATCATGATTAATCCTATTATTTTATTCTTCATCTTAATCGCCTCCATAATAAAAATAATATAAACTTCCTTTGATACTTAATTCTACTTCTAAATTGTGAAGATTGTGTGAAGA
>QNYN01000211.1 GCA_003973585.1 Fusobacteriota bacterium
GAAAAAATGATATTATTTATCCTACAAGAGGTAGTTATATTTCATATAAACATGAACTTGGTATGTTAAATGATGTAGAATATTATAGTGAATTAGGAACTATGGAAGGGTATGCTAATGTTACTTCTAAACTTTCATTAAATGCGTCCCTTACTGGTGGATCTGTTGGTGGAGCTAATATTCCCCTTGGAAGACATTTTAAACTAGGGGGTATTAACAGTAATCTAAATGATAATTATGTCGCATTTTATGGATATAATACCATGAGAAAATTAGCTTCTGAATTTGCAATAGGACAAATTGGAATGCAATATAATATCTATCATAAATTTTACTTTTTAAGTAAAATTAATTTATTGACATATTCAAGTGTAGAAGATGTTCCTATCCTTGATGATGACAATAAAATATTTGAACATTATAAATTAGGATATGGTGTTACTCTAGGATATAAATCACTTGTTGGCCCATTAGAAGTTTCTTTGACAAATGATGCTGATAAAGCTAATGATTTTATAATAACAGTAAATATGGGATATGTATTTTAAAAAAAGCCGAAAAATCTCGGCTTTTTTTGATAATCCTAATAAAATGATTTTATAATTAATTTTTCCTTTGTTAACTTTGGTACATAATGAATTCCATCAGATCTAAAATATTTTATATCAGAATTCGTATCTACAACTTTTACAACTTCTTTTGGTTTTCCAATGGCTATTAAAACTCCTAAATCATATTCATCAGAAATATCTAAAAGTTCTTTTATAGCCCTCTTATCATAAGCTCCTATGATACACCCACCATATTTCATATCCCTTAACTTTAACATTATATTTTGACTAGCAATCCCCATATCAAAATTAAATAAATCACTTGAACTATTTGATTTTTTATCATTTAACATTAAAATATATGAAACTGGTGATTCTTCAATAGCTGGATTCCAACTTAAATAACCAGCCCATTTTGTATAACTAAAAATTTTGTCACACATATTTTTTTCAGAAATTAAAATATATCTTATACACTGTGCATTTCTAGCAGAACTTGAATATCTTGCTATTTCTATTACTTCTTCTAATTCTTCTTTTTTTATTCTTGTTTGTTCAAAACTTCTAAAAGATCTAGTTTCTTTAATTAATTTATCAATCACTCTCTTTTCTCCTCACTTTAATTTTTGTTTTTATTTTCCCTTTTGATTTTTATAAAATTATAATTCCCTTTGATTTTTCTTTTATATCCAAAATTTGTAATAGTTGGAAATATTCCTATTCTTCGGATTTCAAATAAATCATCACTTAGACAATATGACCCTGAATCAGTGGCAACTCCAAATTTATATCCACATTCTTTTACTATTTTTTTGGCTCTTTCATCTAAATCACCATAAGGGTATGCAAAAGAGTTTAATTTTATATTTAATTTACTTTCCGTTAATTTTTTATCTTCAATAATTTCTTTTGACATTTCTACATCATCTAATTCTGAAAGTCTAGGATGACTAAGGGTATGCCCACCAAACTCAATAATTTTACTATCCCTCATTTCTTTTAGCATAGGTAAATCCATCATGTAAAACTTTTTCTCATTAGTTAAATCAACATCCCATTTATTATAAGTTCTATTTGAAACAAGGTATATTACACTTTTAAATCCAAACTCTTTTAAAATAGGAAATGCATAAGTATAATTATCTACATAACCATCATCAAAGGTTAAAATTATATATTTCTTTTCAAATCTTTTATGAAGTGGTATTTTTCCTAAATCATGAAAAGTAATGGGAATATAATTATTATTTTTTAATATATTCATATGATCTCTAAATTGCTTTATAGTAACATATGTCCCGTGCTTTCCAGATTCTGTATCAATATCTTTTATAACTCTATGATACATAATTACTGGAACATCATATTTTTTTATCCTTACCCATTCCTTTTGATAGGTTTTTTCCAAAGTGTCTACAACTTTATCAATACTAAAATTTTCTTTAATAATATCAACAACTTCTACAGGAATAGAAGTTAAATTAATTCCTCTATCAATTTCATCTCTTATAAACTCCCAATCGAATGTATGGGTAGTTCTATCTCCTACATCTCCAAAATTAGAAGCTAAAGCCTTTGATACAGTATCAATATCTATAATTCCTATTTCCATAGCTTCTCCAATAGCTAAAGTAGGTCTCCCCATAAGTAAACTTTCCATCGCCACCCTTCCAGCTCCTATGACAAGATCGGAGTTAGCTATGTATTCATGGATATTATCTATATATCCTGTGAAATTTACTTTTTTTATAAATTTATTAAATCTTTCTGGTATATCTTTCCCTCCAATTACATTTACACTGTATTTGTCTAAATCAATAGAATTGGATAACAAATTATAAGTTATATCTGCTTTAGGTCCTGATAAACGACCTATAATAGAGATTACCTTTTTTTGATTCTTCGGAGGTGTTACTATAGAAAACTTTTTTAAGTCTATCCCATTTCTAAGGACTTTAATTGTAGAAGGATCCACATCAAAAGTATTTATCAAGTCATTTTTTATATTTTCACAAACAGCATATCCATATCCTATAGGTTGCTTTCTTTTTCGATGTTTCGATACATGTTGCATCCCATGGATAGTGGTTATAAATGGAGTTTTGGTGATTTTACATGCTATTTCACAACTCCAAGCTGATGCACGAGAATGAGCATGAACTACATCAATTTTATTTTGTTTTATAATCTTAACTAGTTTTATTATTTGTCCAACCCTTTGAAATATATTTCTTTTATTAAAGGCTAAAGGGATATATTTGCCTCGATTTTTTTTAGTTAAAGTATCAGAAACAAAATATAAATTATGTTCACGGTCTATTAGTTTTTCTCCTATTTCTACTGCATATACTTCTGCACCAGTAACTTCTAATTGAGATAATGCCATTAATATATTCATAAAGCCTCCTGATTTTTTCTTTTTTCTTCTACTTTAATTAATTCTATAGTTCCCATAGTTGTCGCAACTACTGTAGCTAGTGGTGCTATAAATATACCTGCAATTGGAATAAAAAGTATCAGAGTAAATAATCCTCCATTAATTAAGAAAAAAATAGGATTATTTCTTATAATAGCTGTTCCTATATTATAATCATGACGCTCTAAAGTGTAGTCAATAAATGAAAATCCTATATAATATGACTGAACTATAAATAATAAAATAGGAACTATAGTATTTATTATAGGTACAAAGAATAATAATAAAATTATTCCAGTAAAAAATAATTCTCGTAAAAATGATTTGAAAGTTACAATTAT
>QNYN01000030.1 GCA_003973585.1 Fusobacteriota bacterium
ATACAGTGAAAAAAACAAAAAATAATAAAGAATTATTAGACTACTATTCAAAAGGAGAAAAGAGAAATTGAATATAAAATGGAGATATTTTCTTATAATATTAGTTATATTAAATATAACTTTAGGATATAAATTAATAAAAGATTATGAAAGAGAAGTGGTAGATTTAAATGAATTTTCAGAGTATTATACAACTTCAGAGGCTGAAAGTGGTGGATATATCCTCTTGGATTCCAACTTCACAGTGTATGAAAGACAATATAAAATTGTAGATGAAAAACAAAAGGAAGAACCTAAAAAAGATACTGATAAAAAAGAAATAAGTAAAGAGGTTAAAACTTATATTGTAAAATCAGGAGATACTTTAGGTGGAATAGCTAATAAATTTGGACAAACTATAAGTGTTTTAAAATACAATAATCCTGGTATAGGAAAAGTTTTAAAAGTAGGAGAAAAATTAAAAATAACTAGTGGAAACTCTGTTACCTATAAAGTGAAAAAAGGAGATAGTTTAGCCAAAATAGCTAGTAAATTTGGAGTGACAATAAATAAAATAAAAGAAGCAAATAATTTAAAATCTACTGTTGTTAGAATTAATCAAAATCTAATAATAGTTAATCCCAAAAATTTAACTTCAACAGGTCAAATTAATACTGGCTTTAATGTTTACTGGCCAGTTGCTTGGAAAGGAGTAACTAGTCCATATGGTAGAAGGTATCATCCTGTGTTAAAAAGATGGATAGGACATTTAGGAGTTGACTTGAGAGCTCATTATGTAGATGTAAGAGCTGCTGAAAGTGGAACAGTAACATTTGCTGGATCAAAGAGTGGTTATGGAAATATAGTTATTATAAAGCATAAAAATGGTTATGAAACAAGATATGGACATCTAAATAAAATAAAAGTAAAGAGAGGACAAAAAGTAAAAAGAGGACAACTTATAGCTGAAAGTGGAAAGACAGGAAGGGTAACAGGGCCTCATCTTCATTTTGAAATCAGAAAAAATGGAACCCCTATAGATCCAATGAAATTTTTTAAATAAAATAAAAAAATAAAAGAAGGTCGCTTAGATTTTATTTAAGTAAACCTTCTTTTTGTCTTTACTTAGAATAGATTGAGTGGTATAATTAAATCTAATAGGAGATAAATAAGTAGTAAGAGATGAGAAAATAATTTTTAAAATTGTCTTTTTGTCCCTTATTATTTGTGTCTCCTATTAGAATAATATAAGGATAAAATTATGAAATATCCAATAAAAATTAGGAGGAAAATATGTTTAATGAAAAAAGTATGGAATTAGAAATCGGTGGAAAGGTAATAAAATTATCTACTGGGAAATTAGCTAGACAAGCTGGTGGAGCAGTATTATTAGAGTGTGGTGGTACTGCACTTTTAGCAACAGCAACAAGAAGTAAAGAGCCTAGAAAAGGTGCAGACTTCTTCCCATTAACAGTTGACTTTGTAGAAAAATATTATTCTGCAGGAAAAATGCCAGGAGGATTTTCAAAAAGAGAAGCAAGACCTTCGACAAATGCTACATTAACAGCAAGATTAATAGATAGACCAATAAGACCAATGTTCCCAGAAGGATTTAATTATGATGTTCACATTGTAAATACAGTAATGTCATACGATGAAAAATCTACAACGGATTATCTTGGGATTATTGGCTCTTCAGCAGCGTTAATGGTATCTGATATTCCATTTTTAGGACCAGTAGCAGCAGTTACTGTAGGATATATCAATGAAGAATTTGTATTAAATCCTAGTCCTGAAGAGATAAAAGAAAGTGCTTTAGAATTAACAGTAGCAGGAACTAAAGAAGCGGTAAACATGGTAGAATCAGGAGCAGCTGAATTATCTGAAAAAATAATGTTAGATGCAATTCTTTTTGCTCATGAGAATATTAAAAAGATCTGTGCATTCCAAGAGGAATTTGCAGCATTAATAGGAAAAGAAAAAATTGAATTTGTAGCTCCTAAAATTGATGAAACTGTAAAATCATTTATAGATGAAAAAGCAACTGCTAAATTAAAAGAATCTGTATTAACGGTTGGAAAACAAGCTAGAGAAGATGCTGTTAATAAATTAGAAGAAGAATTATTAGAAGAATTCACAGCTAATTATATAGAAAAAACAGGAGAAGAAGAATTAGATGAAGGTTTAGCATTTGATTTTGCTAAATATTATCATGATTTAATGAAACAATTAGTAAGAGAAGCTATTGTATATCATAAGCATAGAGTAGATGGAAGAAAAACAGATGAATTAAGAGGATTATTTTCTGAAATAGATATTTTATCACAACCTCATGGTTCAGCAATGTTTACTAGAGGTGAAACACAAGCAATGGTTTTCACTACTTTAGGAACAAAACATGATGAGCAATTAATCGATGGATTAGATGAAAGTTTTTATAAAAAATTCTACCTTCACTATAACTTCCCATCATATTCAGTTGGAGAACCTGGATTTATGAGAGGTCCTGGAAGAAGAGAATTAGGTCATGGAGCATTAGCTGAAAGAGCATTATCATATGTATTACCATCGGAAGATGTATTCCCTTATACAATTAGAGTAGTATCTGAAATTACAGAGTCTAATGGATCGTCTTCTCAAGCAAGTATTTGTGGTGGATCACTATCATTAATGGCTGCAGGAGTACCTATTAAAGAGCATGTAGCAGGAATTGCTATGGGACTTGTTAAAGAAGGAAATGACTATGTAGTTTTAACTGATATTATGGGATTAGAAGATCATTTAGGAGATATGGACTTTAAAGTTGCAGGAACTTCTAAAGGAATTACAGCATTACAAATGGATATTAAAATAACTGGAATAGATGAAGAAATTATGAGAATAGCATTAGAGCAAGCTTTAATTGCTAGAAATCAAATTTTAGATGTTATGAATGCAACTATACCTACTCCAAGAGAAGAATTATCTCCTACAGCACCTAGAGTTTATCAAATGACAATTCCTAATGATAAAATTTCAGTGTTAATTGGACCAGCTGGAAAAAATATTAAAGGTATCATAGAAGAAACAGGAGCAACAGTAGATATAGATGATACAGGAAAAGTATCGATTTTTGCTATTGATAAAGAGACTCTTGATAAAACAGTTAAATTAGTAAATGGATTTGTAAAAGATGTAGAAGTTGGAGAAGTTTATACTGCTAAAGTAGTAAAAGTAGCTTCATTTGGTGCATTTATGCAAGTAGCACCTGGAAAAGATGGGTTATTACATGT
>QNYN01000153.1 GCA_003973585.1 Fusobacteriota bacterium
AGGTACTATACAATAAGTACAAAAGTTGTTACACCCATAATTTATTGCTACTGATGCTGTTATTCCATCTCCAAAATTTGCATCTATTCTAGGTGGTAATTCATCTTCTTTATCAGTCAATACTACATGCTCTACTTCACCTTTTAATATTCTCTCCATTATTTCAGGAAGTTCTGCAATATTCTGATTTCCAATTACTATATCAATATAAGGTGCTCTTTTTAATAAATGATCTTTTTCCTCTTGAGCTACACAACCAGTAACTCCTATAATCATTTTTCCACCTTTTGAATTTTTTATTGTTTTTAAATTACCTAATTTCCCTTCTATTTTTCCTGCTGCTCCACCTCTTACAGTACAAGTATTTAGAAATACTGCATCTGTATTATAGATATCATCGGTAATTTCATATCCATTATCTTCAAATAATTTTTTCATTTTAGCTGTTTCATTAACATTCATTTGACAACCATAAGTTATAATTGTAGCTCTTCTTTTACTCATCTATTCCTCCATCTAACATTACCTTTTTAAAAAATTAATTCTTTATATTATATCATAATAATAAATTTCATAATATAATTTTTTTTAGCAATATTATTTAAAGACTTCCCCTGCTTCTAAATACCATAATAACAAATCAAAATGATCCATTGGAATTTCTATCTTCTTACAATATTTTTCTATCTTTTTTTCTATCTCTAAATATTTTTTAGGAGTTATAGTTTTTGGTATTTCTTTTATTACTCCTAATTTTTTTATGTTTTTTAAAATATGCCTGTCTAAAATGGCAACTTCATCAGAAAATCCTATATTTCTTAGAAAATGACTAGCTTCCTTGTAACCTATTCCTTTAATTTTTTTTACTAGCCACAATCTTTTTTCAAAGACATCTCCTATTTTATCTACTAATGTTTTCGTTACAATTCTACCCTCTTCATCTTTCATGAATTCCCTAAGTAAAACTAAATTTTTAGCCTTTGTATTTTTAAATCTTACTGTATTTAAATAAGGAATTAAATCCTCTTCTGTTCCATCCCAAAAAACTTTTTCTTCTAACATCTTATTTATTGCTTTTTCAGCTCCCCTAGCCTTTGATTGAGGAGTTAATATGCAAAAAGCTAACTCTATATGAACATCTTCATTACTACCATTAAACCATATATCTTTATACCCTTCTATTCTACTCTCTATCTCAGGTTTTATTTTTTTATATACTTCTTTTATTTCTGCTAAATATTCTTCATTCATTTTAAATCCTCCCTATTTTCTCCTATTAAACTTTACTAAATTCATTATATATTTCCTTTAATTTATAAGGTTAAAAAGAAATTAAAAGGAGCCCCTAAGGCTCCCTTTTAATTATCCTATTATTTCTTTCATTTTTTTAGCTAATCCTACAAGTTTTTTACTAGGACTTCCACAAATAGCAATTCTAATTCCATTTGCTACCTGGATAGGATAGATATTTTGCTCATTTAATTTTTTTATATTTTCTACTACTTTGTCATTATCAATTTTTAAAGTAATAAAAAATCCTTCTTTATATGGATAAGTTTCTAATCCTACTTCTTTTGCTTCATCTAAGAATATTTTAGATCTTTTTTCTAATAATTCAACATATTCTTGTCTTTCTTTCACTAAATTAGACTTTAGAATTTCATCTCCTTGTATTTTAGAAAATAATTTCATCCCACCTTTAGGAACATTTGACCAAACTCCACGACAAGTAAATTCATTAGCTCTCATATATTCATCTATATTACCTTTTGAATTTGAGATAAATACACTTCCTCCTACACGAAGTCCATATTCAGTCAAAGATTTCGAACAACTAAATGAAAATACTACTAGATTTTTAGGTGATAACTTTGTGAAAGTATCCATGTATTTACGAGTTTCCTCATATCCTTTTACCCCATAATCTATATAAGCTATATCATCTAATAAAATAAAATTATTATTTTCATCTTTATCTGCTACTTTATTCATAATTTCTACAACTTTTTCCCACTCAGAAATTGTCATAGAATACCCAGTTGGATTATGACAAGGATCATTAATTATAGCTAATACTTTCCCTTGTTTTTCCATAATTTCACTAGACTTTTTTTCAAAATCTTCTAAATTAAATTCATCTTTTTCATTAAATAATTTATAAGTTGCAACTTCTAATCCATGCTCTTTTGCCATTATTTTATATGGTCCCCATCCAATATTTGGAATAAGTAATATTTCTCCTGGGTCTAATATATTTTTTATAGTTGAACTAACAGATCCACTTCCCCCAGGGGTAGCAATAGCTCCTACTTGAAATTTTTCTTCATGGTTTCCTAGTACCCATGATTTCATTTCTTTTAAAAAATCACCATTTCCAATAAAAGATTCTGCATAAGGTGCTATATCAAAATTTTCTAATTCTTTATATACTTTACTTACAGAATCAAAGTTAGTAAATTTTCCATCTTCTCCACATAAAGCTCCTATAGTTACATCAGTTACATTTTCATCACCATATTTTTCTTTGGCTTCTTTAGCTTTTCTTACCATAGAAAATACTGTATCTACAATATTTTTGTCTGCTGATCTCTTTGCTAATATTCCCATTTTTCCTCCAATAAGATTCTTTTTGAATATTTTAATTATAAATTTTCTTTTTTATTTCATCATAAATTTCATCTATTATTTGATTATCAATTTTTCTTTCTAACCATATTTCATCAGCTTTTATTGCTTGTCCTACTAACATTAAAAGACCATTTTGAAAAACTTTAAATCCTTCTAAAAATTTTGTTTTTTCTGGATTATATATAATATCTATTCCAGCATTATATTGATTTTTTTGATTATCTTCTAAAACACTACAATCTATATTAGGACTCATTCCACAAGGAGTACAATTAACTATAAGGTTTTTATAATTTATTTTTTCTAAATCTTCATAAGAAATTATTTTTAAATTTTTAAAATTTGAAAAATTATTTCTAGCTTTTTCTATATTACGAGTTACTAAATAATTTTCCCCACCTAAATCTTCTAGACATTTTATTACTGCACGAGCTGAGCCACCAGCACCACATATAAAGTTTTTTTGAGATTTAATCTGCAAATTTAATCTTTCAACTATTATTTTAAATCCATAATAATCGGTATTATATCCTATTAATTTTCCATTTTTAGAAATAACAGTATTTACAGCACCAATTTCTTTAGCTTCATTGGATATTTCATCTAAAAAATTA
>QNYN01000201.1 GCA_003973585.1 Fusobacteriota bacterium
TTTACTTTTTTAAAAAATCAATGTATACTTATGAAAGTAAATTAGACATGGAACTTTTGTAAAAAAAATTATTATAGGCGAATAAATTAAACTTTAAGTTTTTTTTTTCGCCTTTTTTTTATGTTAAATCTATATATGTTTTAGGAGGATTATTATGAAGCAAACTAAGTATATTTTTGTTACAGGTGGGGTAGTATCATCTTTAGGAAAAGGAATTGTAGCAGCATCTTTAGGAAGATTATTAGAAGAAAGGGGTTACTCTGTTACTATTCAGAAATTTGATCCATATATTAATATTGATCCTGGAACAATGAATCCATATGAACATGGAGAAGTTTTTGTAACAGATGATGGAGCAGAAACAGATTTAGATCTTGGTCATTATGAAAGATTTATAGATCAAAACTTAACTAAACACAGTAGTGTTACAACAGGTAAAATCTATCAAAATGTAATTAATAAAGAGAGAAAAGGAGAATATGCAGGAAAAACTGTTCAAGTAATTCCTCATATTACAAATGAAATTAAGTCAAGAATAGAGATAGTAGGAAAAGAAGTTAATTCTGATATTGTAATTACTGAAATTGGTGGAACTGTAGGAGATATAGAATCAACACCGTTTTTAGAAGCTATTAGACAGTTTAGATATGATGTAGGAAGGGAAAATGTACTTTATGTTCATTGTGCATTAGTTCCTTATTTAAAAGCAGCTGGAGAATTAAAATCAAAACCTGCTCAACATTCTGTTAAACAACTTATGACATTAGGAATTAGACCAAATATATTAGTTTGTAGAACAGAGCATACTTTACCAAAATCATTAAAAGATAAATTATCTCTTTTCTGTGACCTTGATACAGATGCAGTAATAGAGTGTAAAGATGCTTCTACTATTTATGAAGTTCCTCTTAATTTAGAAGAAAATGGATTAGCAGATGTAGTTTGTAAGCAATTAGGAATAAAAAATGAAAAACCAGAGCTTAAAGAATGGAGAGCTATGGTTGATAGAATTAAAAATCCATCTAAAACAGTAAAAATAGCTGTTATTGGAAAATATATAGAGTTAAAAGATGCTTATATTTCAATTGATGAATCTATTAAACATGCAGGATACCACCAAGATATTGATGTAAAAATAACTTATATTCAAGCTGAAGATCTAAATTTAGAAGATCTTAAAGGTTTTGATGGAATATTAGTTCCTGGAGGATTTGGAGTGAGGGGAGTTCAAGGAAAAATAGATGTCATTCAATATGCAAGGGAAAATAAAATTCCATTTTTAGGAATATGTCTTGGAATGCAATCAGCAGTAATTGAATATGCAAGATCTGTTATGGGATGGGAAGATGCACATTCTACAGAATTTGAACCAAATACAACACATCCAGTAATCGATATTATGCCAGATCAAAAAGGTGTAGATATGGGTGGAACTATGAGATTAGGATTATATCCTTGTAAATTAAAAGAAGGTTCATTAGCTCGTGAATTATATGGTGAAGAGCTAGTTTATGAAAGACATAGACATAGATTTGAATTTAATAATGAATTTAAAGAAGAAATGGAAAAGGCAGGATTAATTATATCAGGATCTTCTCCAGATGGAAGATTAGCTGAAATAGTAGAAATTAAAGATCATCCATATTTTATTGCAGGACAATTTCATCCTGAATTTAAAACTAGACCAAATAGACCCCATCCATTATTTAGTGGATTAATTAGAGCAGCCTTTAATAGAGTAGAGAAATAATTGTAATATGTTTAAAGATTTGGTTGAGATTTCTCAGCCAAATTTTTGTCTAAGGAGGAAAAATAAAATGAAAGATAGAATAATGGCACTAGGATTATATATAAATGAAAGACTAGGGAAGAATATAAATTTTAAGCAAATAAAAGGAGATCCAGTATACAGAGGTGTCTTATTTATTTATAAAAATGAAGATTATTTAGTTAGTGATAGAAAATCAGAAGTTATTGATACTATAGTCACTATGAGTAGAAAAAAGCCTGAAGACTACCCACAAAAAATGGTGAAAAGATATACTCATACTAAATTTAGAAAAATTAGGGAAAGAAAACCTGTAGAATTTAAAGTAAAAGGGAAAAGTTATTTTATAATTAAAATGTAGTAAGGAGATTTTATTATGAAAAAAACAAATGCTATGAGATTTTTAGATAAAAATAAAATTGATTATAAAATTAATGAATATCAATACGATGAAAATGATTTAAGTGCAGTAGCTATGGCAGAAAAAACTCATATAGATATTTTAAAAATATTTAAAACTTTAGTTCTTTCAGATGGAAAAAGTAGTTATATTGTAGCTTGTATTCCAGGAGAAAAAAAGCTAGATTTGAAAAAACTAGCAAAAATAAGTGGTAACAAAAAAGTAGAGATGATTCCTATGAAAGATCTTCTAAAAATAACTGGATATATTAGAGGAGGATGTTCACCTATTGGAATGAAAAAACAATTTCCCACTTATATAGAGGAATCTTGTTTAAATTTTGAGACTATATTTATTAGTGGTGGAAAGAGGGGGGAACAAATAGAAATTAATCCTAAAAGTTTAATAAAAATATTAGATATAAAAGTTGGAAATATTGTTATTGATTAAAAGAAAAAAGGAGAATTATGAAAAAAATAAAATTTTTACTGATGGTAGCAATGGCATTATTTTTTTTAGGATGTGTTAATACAGAAGAAAAAATAAATAATAAAGCTATATCAGAAATAGATAGAGGAAATTATATAAAGGCTTCTTATCTTTTGACTGATGCTATAAAAATAAATCCAAATTATTTAGATGGGATGGTTAATTATAGAAATGTTTATCCAAGAGCCTTAGATCAAGCGAAAAGAAGGGTAGAAGAATATAAAAAAGTAAATGATTATAAATTAGAAGCTTATGCATATGAAGATTTATTGAAGTTAAAATTAAATTATTATTATGCTGATGATATAGTTCATCAAAAATTAGGAATGAGTTTAGATCTTCCTACTATAGAAGAAATTTATCAGTTAAAATATGAAATTGGAACAGTCTATTATAAAGCGGGGAATGAATTAGAAAATAGAAGTTTAAATAGATTAGAAAAAAGAGATAAATATTTTCTTTATGAAAGAGGTGTAGAATTATCTCCTAAATATAAAGATATAGTTTCTCGTAGAGAAAAAGCTTCGAATAGTCAATTTTCGGAAATTCAAGAACTAGTTCTTCGTATCGTTCTTT
>QNYN01000099.1 GCA_003973585.1 Fusobacteriota bacterium
AAACAATCCAAAGTTTGAACTCAATGGTGCATTAATTAACATAAAAGAAACATCTACAGATTTAGTAGGTACAGATACCAGACGTTTAGCTATCGCATCAATACCTGGTAATAATAAATCTATATCACCACGAAATTTATTTATAATAATACCTTTTATACGGTCTCTATCTTTCTTATCTAACATAAGGATAGTTCCATATATAGAGGCAAAAACTCCACCTCTTTCAATATCTCCTACTAAAATAACAGGAGCATCTATTAACTCTGCCATTCCCATATTTACTAAATCAAATTCTCGAAGGTTCATTTCAGCTGGGGAACCACCACCTTCTAAAATCCCAATATCAAATTTCTCTTCTATAATTTCATAACTTTTTTTAGCTATATTTTTGAAAAATTCTGTATTTGAAAAATATTCTTTTGCATCCATATTTTTATAAGGAATACCATTTATAATTATTTGAGAATCGTTGTCGGAATTAGGTTTCATCAATATAGGGTTCATAAAAGATCGTGGAATTGTATTACAAGCTTCTGCCTGAACAACTTGAGCTCTTCCCATTTCTAAGCCATCAATATCAATATAGGAATTTAAAGCCATATTTTGAGATTTAAATGGTGCAACAGAGTATCCGTCTTTATAAAAAATTCTACCTATTCCAGCTACTATGACACTTTTTCCAGTAGAAGATCCTGTTCCTTGAATCATAATTTTTTTATGTTTCATTATTTTATACTCCTTATTTTTTCTAAATCTTTAGACTTTTCTGGATGAAATATCTTCCCCATTTGATAAACTCCCTCTGTAAGAGCCCGAGGACCTGGAAGGTTAAAGATACTATCATCTTCAATGATAAAATGATTTTTATTTTTTATAGCAGAAAGTTGTTGATAATTTTCTTCACCTAGCATATTATCGATATTTCTTTTACTACCAAAGATTATTGAAGGATCATTTAGAATAAGTTCTTCTAAAGAGTAACTCCATCCACTTTTATTAGAAGCTATATTAGAACCACCAGAAATTTCTATTAAAGAGTTAATAAATGTATCTCCACCTGCTGTAATATCAGATTTTCCACTACTTAAAACATAATAAACACTAGGTCTTTTTTCATCTTCTAAAATATTTTTAGTATATGCCACTTTATCTTCTAAAGAAGCATTTAATCCACGAGCTTCAAGATCTCTATCTAAAAGAGCACCAAGTTTGTAGATACTATCATAGATTTCAAGGATGTTTTTAGGAGTTTGAAATTTTAAAACTTGAATCCCAAAGGAATTAAGTGAACTTTCTAATTTATCTTTAAAATGAGTTTCAGCAATAACGATATCAGGGGATTTATTTACAATTATTTCTAAATTTGGTTCAAACATTGTCCCTACGATATCAATATTTTCAACTTCTTTAGGATAATTAGAAAACTTAGTTCTTCCAATTAAAAGATTTTCAGCACCAAGGGCAAATATTTTTTCTGTAACTCCTGGAGCAAGGGAAATAACTTTAGTTGGATAACTTTTAGGTGTAGTTATTTTTTCATTTTTAACAATAAATTCATCGGTTAATTTATAATTATTTAGAGTTAAAATAATATTTAAAGGCAAGAAATCTTTATCTTTAGATTTAAAAGGTGATGAAATAATAGTAAATTTTTTATGAGGTGCTATGATTTTGTTTTTATTTAATATAAGCTTACCTTTATCAGTTGTGATTATAAATGAATCACCATCTTTTTTTATATCTAATCCAATATTATTTAGTGAATCCAATGTAGCAAATGTAGTTTTGTCTTTTACAGATAATTTTAACTTTTTTATACTTATCTTTTCAGAAGAAAAAGAAAGGGTAAATAAAAGAAAATATATGATTATTTTGTACATGAAAGCCTCCTTTATAAGCTAGAAATTTAAATGATAAATACTTTTTTTCATTTTATCACTAATAAAAAAAAATAGCTATTATAAGATAATTATTTTTGGTAACTATGATATACTATATAGAGAATTAAAAACAATTATATCAAAGAGAAGGTGTAGAGAGTGGAAACTAAAAAAGCAGGTCTAAAATTAGGGTTAGGATTATGTTTTTTATTATTGATTATAGCTATCTTTATATCAGAAACCTTCCAAATTAATGAGATTAATACAGCATTAATTTTAGGAATTATAACTGGAAATTTATTTTTAGGAAGGAAAAGTTATAAATTTTATCCTGGATTTGATTATGCTAATAAAAAAATATTACCTATTGCAATAACTCTTTTAGGGGTAAGATTAAATTATATAATCCTTGCTGAATTAGGGATAAAAATAATATTTTTTATATTTATAATGGTAGTAATATTATTATTTACTAGTAAATATATTGCTAAATTAATGGGAGAAAAAGAAAATTTTGGGATGATATTAGGATCAGGAGGAGTAGCAAGTCTTGCAGGAGCAACAGAAGTATTAGAAGAATCAGAAGAAACCTTTGCATTAGCCATTATAGCTATGAATATATTAGGATTAACTGCTATGACAATAATGCCCTTTATATCCAAATTTTTAAATTTTAACTCTACAGAAGCAGCTCTTTATATTGGAGGAACACTAAGTTCATTTATTCATATTATACCAGCAGCTTATAGTATGGGAGCTGAATCATTAGGGTTAGCTTTATTAATAAAAACAGGTAAGATGCTATTTTTTCCACTAGTATTAATATATATGATGAAAACTAAAGGAATTCAAGGGGAAGAAGTAGTAAAAAAGACTAAAATAAGGTTGCCTTATTTTGTAAAAGGATTTATGTTAGTTGGACTAGTATTTACCCTGTTAAATTATAGTGTGGATAAAGTTCATATAACAGGATATGAATCTATTGTAAAACACTTAGATACTATATTTGAGAGTGGATTTAGGTATTTAATGATGTTTGCATTAATTGGAATAGGTGGAAAAATTAATATAAAAAGTTTATTGACAAATGGTAAGAGTTTAATAAAATATTCAATGGTTCTCATGGTAGTGCAATTAGCTCTAGGAGCAGGTGTAGTAAAATTATTTTATTAAAATTAATTTATAATATAAAGAATTAAAAAAGGAGTTAAAGTGAGAGAGATTAAAGAAATTATTATTTTAAATGCAGAATTAGAAGATAAAGGTAAAAGATTAGATGCTTTTTTAAGTGAGAAATTAGAAGGATGTACAAAGTCATATGCTTCTAAATTAGTAGAAGAT
>QNYN01000066.1 GCA_003973585.1 Fusobacteriota bacterium
CATATATATATATGATGGTCAATAGTTTTTTAATATTTTTCTCATTTTTTCACTTTTTATTTAAGTTGAAACTTGTTTGATATAAAGTAGCTAAAATAAAACTACTAAAAATATACCTTATAATATTATGTATTCTATGTTATAATGTTTAGTAATATTTGGCGAATATAATGGCGTATTTTGAATTAATTAAGGAGAAATTTAATGAATGAAACAATTAGAAACAACGAAACAATGGAAAAAAAACTTACAAAAGACTCAAAAATTAAAGTTGGAAAAAGACAGAAACTTACTATTAACAATATCTCAAGTATAGGTGCTTATCTCGATGCTGAAACTGGTAATCCAGATGATAATATCTTATTACCTAACAATCAAATAGAAGATAAAAATCTTTCTGAAGGAGATATAGTTGATGTATTTGTATATAGAGATTCAGAAGATCGACTTATAGCAACTTTCGAAGCAAGTTTTGCAGTAGCAGGTACTATGGCAAAGTTAAAAGTTGTAGATTTAGCTCCCTTTGGTGCTTTTTTAGATTGGGGATTATCAAAGGATTTATTACTTCCTAAAGGACAAGAAGAATGCAGAGTAGAAGTTGGAAAAACATATTTAGTAGGACTTTTTGAAGATAAAAAAGGTAGAATTTCTGCTACAATGAATGTCTATAAATTTTTATTACCTAATTTTGAATTAGAAAAAAATGAATTAGTTGTAGGAACAATATATAGAATAGTCCCTGAAATAGGAATATTTGTTGCAATAGAAGATAGATATTATGGTCTTATTCCTAACAATGAATTTTTTGGAAAGTATAAAGTTGGAGACGAAATACAAGCTCGTGTAATTAGAACTCGTGAAGATGGAAAAGTTGATTTAAGCCCTCGATTAGAAGCATATAAACAAATGGATAAGGATGCTGAAATGATTTTAGACGCTATTCAGACTAACTATCATAAAAAACTTTCTATTTCTGATAAAGCTTCTCCAGAAGAAATCAAAAAAGAATTTGGACTTAGTAAAAAAGCTTTTAAACGAGCTATTGGTCGTTTATTAAAAGCTAGATTAATTGAAAAAACTGATTCTGGATTTAAATTAACTGAAACTGGAAAATCTAAATAAAATAAAAGCTGTAGACTAACTATTGAGTCTACAGCTTTTTTTATCTCTATTTTAAAGTTACTACTTTTAAAGTATTTGTTGTTCCTGGCTTGTATAATTCTTCTCCTGCAGATAGTACTACAAGATCTCCTGTATTTACTCCTTTATATCTCTTTGATACAGTTTGAGCAAATTTTTCAAAGGCTTCAACAGTTGTTACATGATCATCAATAGCTTCATCTGTATTCATTACTGGATACACACCTTTAGTAAGCATTAATTGATGAGCAGTTGTTTCATTGTTTGTAAGTGCTACTATATAAGCTGTTGGGAAATATTTTCTTAAATTTCTTGCAGCTCTTCCTGTTTCAGTTGCAACAAATATTAACTTTGCCTTTAGAGTTTCTGCAACTTCTACTGTTCCTTTTGATACTGCTTCTGTTACAGTCATATCTCCTCTAAAGTCATGATGAACATATTTCATTACTGAGTCTGTTTTTTGACATATTTGTGCCATAGTTTCTACTGCTTCTATTGGATATTTTCCTTTAGCAGTTTCTCCAGAAAGCATTACTGCATCTGTTCCATCTAAAATTGCATTGGCTACGTCTCCTGCTTCTGCTCTAGTTGGTCTAGGGTTTTGAATCATAGAATCTAACATTTGAGTTGCTGTGATTACCATTTTTCCTGCTGCATTACATTTTTCTATCATCATTTTTTGAGCAAACGGAACTTCTTCTACAGGTATTTCTACTCCTAAATCTCCTCTTGCTACCATGATTGCATCAGATAATTCTAAAATTTCATCAAAATTGTCTACCCCTTCTTGATTTTCAATTTTAGAAATAATTTGTATATTTGATCCACCATTTTCATCTAAAACACTTCTTACAGCTCTTACATCATCTGCTTTTCTAATAAATGAAGCTGCTACAAAGTCCACTCCTTGCTCACAACCAAATTTAAGGTCATTAATATCTTTCTCTGATAATGCTGGTAAATTTACCGATACTGCTGGTAAGTTTACACCTTTATTTTCTCCTAAAGCCCCAGTATTATTTACAGTACAGATTACTTTATCTCCAGATATCTCTTTAACTGTAAGACCTACTAAACCATCGTCTAATAATATGATATTTCCAGGTTTTAAATCATCTGTTAATCCTTTATATGTAACTGCTACTATATTTTTGTTTCCAATTACTGTTTCATCAGTTGTTATAGTAAATTCTTGTCCTGCTTCTAATATTACATCTTCACCATTTTCTAATTTAATAGTTCTAATTTCAGGTCCTTTTGTGTCTAAAAGAATTGCTGCCATTTTCCCTGTTTCTTTCATAACTTCTCTAATTGTTCTAATTCTTCCACCGTGCTCTTCATAATTACCGTGTGAAAAGTTTAATCTCATTACATTCATTCCAGCATTTAATAACCCTGTTAACATTTCTTTTGATTCTGATTTTGGCCCTATGGTACATACTATTTTTGTCTTTTTCATTATTCTTACTCCTCCTGAATATCTATTTTAAAATATAAGCTTTTTCTTTATTTTTTTATCTAGTTAATATATAAGCTAATTCTGTATCTTTTCTTTTTTGAGTGTAGTCTACTATTCCATTCCATGCATGATCAATGAATTTTGTAGTTATTTGATTACTCTCAGAACAAATCATCATTCCACTAGCTCCTGCCATAAGTTCTTTTACAGCTTTAGCTCCCATTTTTGTTGCTAATACTCTATCAAATGCTGAAGGAGCACCACCTCTTTGAACATGACCTAATATAGTTATTCTTAATTCTGTTTCTACTAATTCTTTTAATTTTTTACCTATTTCAAAAGTTGATCCAACACCTTCAGAAACTAAAATAATATCATGTAATTTGCCCATTTTTCTTCTTTCTCTTATAATTTCTGCTATGTCTTCTACTGTTGCATTAGATTCTGGGATAAAAAAACCATCTCCACCAGCTGCTAAAGAAGCATATAATGCTAAATCTCCTGCATCTCTTCCCATTACTTCTACTAAATAAGTTCTTTCATGAGATGTTGCTGTATCTCTTAACCTAACCATAGCTTCTATGATAATATTTAGAGTTGTGTCATACCCTATA
>QNYN01000160.1 GCA_003973585.1 Fusobacteriota bacterium
GAAAAAGAAAGATTATTAAAGACTAAAAAAAAGTTTTAGAAAAAAACGAAAATTTCATTAAATATTAAAGTATTGTTATTGACATACTGTAATAAATATGATATTATAATTGAGTTACGCATAGAGGAAGGTTCTCAGCAACCTATCCCTAGCGATAAATTTTATGGAGGTGTTACAATGTACGCAGTAATCAAAACTGGTGGAAAGCAGTACAAAGTTGCAGAAGGTGAAATATTAAGAGTAGAGAAATTAAATGCTGAAGTTAACGAATCTGTTGATTTAACAGAAGTTTTATTAGTATCTAACAATGGGGATCTTAAAGTAGGAACTCCTGTAGTTGAAGGTGCAAAAGTGGTAGCAGAAGTATTATCACAAGGTAAAGCTAAAAAAGTAATTAACTTCAAGTATAAACCTAAGAAGTCAACTCATAGAAGAAAAGGTCACAGACAATCTTATACTGAAATCAAAATCACTTCTATCCAAGGATAGTTAAATGACTGAGATTACTCTCATTTATGATCAAGATGAAATTGTAGGATTTTATGGGTGGGATCATGCTGAATATGGTGAACAAGGTAGTGATATTTTGTGTGCTGGAATAAGTATGATACTACAACAAGGAGCAGCTGGAATTATAGAATATCTAAAAATCCCTGCTACTTTTTCAACAAATAATGAAACAGGTTACTTAGGATTATTTCTAAATAAACCAGATGAAGAGAAGTTGAAGAAATTGAATATGACTATTAGTAGTTATAATCAAATTGTTTTAGACAAAAAGCGGGAAATAAATGCAATTATAGGAAGTATGGTAATTATGCTAGACCAACTAAAAGAGCAATATCCTGACTATATGAAAATTTTCGAAGAGGAGGCTAATTAAATGTTTAGAATTGAATTACAATTATTTGCAAAGAAAAAAGGACAAGGATCTGTTAAAAACGGAAGAGATTCTAATCCTAATTACTTAGGTGTTAAAAAATATGATGGTGAGAAAGTAGTAGCTGGAAACATCATTGTTAGACAAAGAGGAAACAAATTCCATGCTGGAACTAATATGGGACAAGGTAAAGATCATACTTTATTCGCATTAGTTGATGGATATGTTAAATTTGAAAGATTAGGTAAAACTAAGAAACAAGTTTCTATATACTCTGAAAGAAAGAGCTTAGTATAAGCTTTTAAATAAATCCCAGCTCTTAGCTGGGATTTATTTATTATATAGGGTTAATAAAATTTAACTCTTCCCTTTTTAGCGGTTACTCTTTAAAAAAGAGCAACCTATAGTATATTATTAAGGTATAATATAGAGGTATTTATGAAAGTTTTGAATAAGAAAACGACTAAAATAAAAAGAATTAATCTCAGAAAATCGCAAAGAATACGATAAAGTTAGAGATAATTATATGAAAAATTTAAATATTTTAGTAGTTAGATTTAAAAATGAAGAAATTATAGATAATATTGATAGCATTTTAAAGAAATTAGAAATATTAATATCTAATAAAAGCAGTAAAAATTAACTATAGTTTACTCTTTTGTAAAGAGCAAACGATAACAAGGAATGAGTTAGTAGATAATAAAGAATAAGCTAGTAGATAACAAGTAACTGGTTAGTATGGAGGTAAATTTATGTTTATAGATGAGGCAGTAATAACAGTCAAAGCTGGAAATGGTGGAGACGGAGCAGCAACATTTAGAAGGGAAAAATATGTTCAATTTGGTGGACCTGATGGTGGTGACGGTGGAAATGGTGGAAGTATCGTATTCGTAGCCGACAACAATATCAATACATTAGTTGACTTTAGATATAAAAGAGCATTTGTTGCAGAAAATGGAACAAATGGAGCAAAAAAAAGAATGCATGGTAAAACTGGAAAAGATTTAATTATAAAAGTTCCTGTAGGAACTATGGTAAGAGATTTTGAAACTGGAACTTTACTTTTAGACCTAAATAAAAATGGTGAAAGAAGAGTATTATTCCAAGGTGGAAAAGGTGGAGGTGGAAATATTCACTTTAAAAACTCAGTAAGAAGAGCTCCTAAAATGGCTGGAAAAGGTCGTAAAGGGAAAGAACTTAGAGTTAAGTTAGAATTAAAATTATTAGCTGATGTTGCTTTAGTTGGATATCCAAGTGTAGGTAAATCAAGCTTTATAAATAAAGTTTCTGCTGCTAAATCAAAAGTTGCAAATTATCACTTTACTACTTTAGCTCCTAAATTAGGTGTTGTAAGGGTAGGAGATAATAGATCATTCCTTATGGCAGACATTCCAGGGCTTATAGAAGGAGCACATGAAGGAGTAGGATTAGGAGATAAATTCCTAAAGCATATTGAAAGATGTAAGATGATTTATCATATTGTAGATGTTTCTGGTATTGAAGGTAGAAGTCCAGAGGAAGATTTTGAAAAAATTAATAATGAATTAGAAAAATTCAGTAAAAGATTAGCAGGGAAAAAACAAATTGTTTTAGCTAATAAAATGGATTTATTATATGACATGGACAGATATGAAAAATTTAAATCATATATGGATACCAAAGGGATAGAAGTATTCCCTATATCTGTAATTCTTAATGATGGACTAAAGGAAGTTGTAAATAGAACTTGGTCGTTATTAGAGGAGATCCCTCGTGAAGAATTAGAAGAAGAAACAGATGTATTAGATATTCTAAAAGCTATAGAAGACGAAAAACCTGATTGGCATGTAGAAATAGACGAAGAAGGAGTTTTTGTTGTTACAGGTAAAATAGTAGAAAATGTATTGAATACCTATGTATTTAATGATGATGAAGCTATTGTAAGTTTTGTACATGTACTTAAAAATCTAGGTCTTGAAGAAGAATTAATCAAAGCTGGAATCGAAGAATGGGATACAGTAAGAATTGAAAATGTAGAATTTGATTATGTAGTATAGTAAAAGGGATTGAGCTCGTTGCTCAATCCCTTTTGGGTTATATAAGTTTTTAAGTTTGATTAGAATACATACTTAACTATTGCTTTAACATATGCTCCAGCTTGTTGATTATCTACGTCAGTTATAGTTTCACCAGTATCAATTGTAGATTCATATCCTAATTGTAATGCAGCATTTAATTTAGAGTTAAGATCTTGAGAAAGTTTAAAATAAACTTCATTATCTATCTGATTTCCTGTTTGATTCTTAGCTACAAGACTGTCAACCTCATCTCCAGTTCCTTTACT
>QNYN01000007.1 GCA_003973585.1 Fusobacteriota bacterium
ATAATTTAAACAAATTAAAAAAAGAAGATATTTATATGATAGGTAGGTTTTTGTATACTAAAGGTTTATTTTTAGAATTTTATAATTCATATAAAAAACTTATAAAACCTGGGGAAGACAGTGAAGAAATGATTATATATACCCTTAGTATATTAGAAGAATTAAGGGAATATAATTTAATGATAGAACTTATAAAAAAACAACCTAAAATGTTAAGTGAATATTATTTTTATTGGGGGAATGCCCTAAAAAAATTGGATAAACCTTTAGAAGCAATTGAAAAATATAAATTAGTGGATAAATCTCCTTATTTAGAACAATCTATTTATTTTATAGGTCGTATATATTTTGTTTTAGGAGATTATGATAATGCTATTCTTTGGAGTAAGAAATTAAAAGGAAATAAAGGTCATGAATTATTAACTAGATCTTATTTTAATTCTGGACAAATGGATTTATTTAAAAAATCTGCCATTCAATATATAAAAAAATATCCTAACTCTGACTTAGCAGGATATTATAGAAATTTACTTTATAACGAAAGTAAAAATCCCAATTATTTAGTTTGGATAATAAAACATAATTTAAATTCTTATTATTATCAAGTAGCATATAATATTACTAAAAGTAGCCGTGAATTAGAAGAATATCCTATAAATTACAAAATAAAAGTTCATAAAGATTCTTTAGCACTACTCGATGAACTATCTTCTTTAGGAGATCCACAATTATTAATTATAGAATCAGATAATATTAATTTTCCCAATGATAAAGTTTTCGAGCATTATATTAGAACTTATTATTTAGAAAAAAATAAATTGTATAATCTAGCTATGAAATCTTCTACTTTAGCTGAAGATGAGTTTTCTAAATATTCAAATTTAAATTTACTTTTACATCCAAGATATTATAATAAAGAAGTAAGTACATATAGTAAAGAATATGATGTTGAAGATGCACTTGTATATAGTGTAATTAAGGTAAGTAGTAAGTTCGACAAAAATTTAATTGATAAAAGTACTTATTTTGGACTTATGCAATTGAGTTTAAAAATTGCTAAAAAATATGATTCAAAGATAACACCTAAAAAACTTTTAGATCCTAATATAAATATAAAAATTGGTACTAAATATTTAGCTGATTTACTTACCAAATATGATGGGAATATTAGTTTAGCCATTGCTAGTTTTCATAATAGTGAAGAAGAAATTTCTAAATGGAAACGGGATAAAAATGGTGATATAGATGTAGAACAAATTCCATATCTAGATTCTCAAGAGTATATTAAACATGTAATTGCAAATTACTATAGATATAAAAGTTTATATAAAAATTAAGATAAAATCTCACCTTTTATAAGGTGGGATTTTTATTAGGAGGTTATAAGTGATAAAATTAGAAAATATAAATTTAACTTTAAAAGAGCAAATTATTTTTAATAATTTAAATTTAAACTTTGAAAAAAATAAAAAAGTTCTTCTAAAAATGCCATCTGGAGCTGGAAAGAGTACCCTTCTAAAAATTATTATGGGGTATCTACCTATTGATTCTGGAAATATTATTATTGATGGAGAAAAAATTAATGAAAATAATATTGATTCTATCCGTGAAAAATTCGCATATATAGGTCAAAATATAATTTTTACAGAAAACAGTGTTGAAGAGTATATAAATCTTATTTTTTCTTTTGAAAGAAATAAAAATATTAAATTTTCTCATTCTTACCTATGTGAACTTTTAGAAAAATTTGATTTAGAAGAGAGTTTATTAAAAAAATCTCCAAAACTCTTATCTGGTGGGGAAAAACAGAGGTTAGCTCTTATTTTAGTACTTCTTTTAAACCGTGAAATTTTACTTTTAGATGAAGTTACTTCTGGGCTAGATCATAATTTAAAAGTTAAAGTTATAGAAATTTTAAAAGATTTAGATAAAACTATTATAATATCTTCCCATGATAATCAGTGGTTAGATTATCCTGAATTTTCTGTAGTGAGGTGGTAATTTATGGATATTTCTTTAATAAATATTTTGTTACTTTTGATACCACTTCTAATACTTGTTTGGAGTTTAAAATTCTTTAGAATTTATCTACTCAATCAGACTATTATTTCTGTAATAAGGATGGTTCTTCAACTTTTACTTGTGGGAGTTTACCTAGAATATATATTTAAATTTGATAATCCTATTATAAATTTAGCTTACATCTTAGTTATGTTAAGTGTTGCAGCTTTTTCTACTATTGAGATGACAAATCTTAATTATAAAAAACTTATTTTACCGATTTTAACATCTATGTTTTTGTCGTGGTTTATTGTTTATACAGTATATGAAGTAGTAGTTTTACCTAAAACAGGTTATTTTGATGCTAGATATATGGTTCCTGTTAGTGGAATGCTCATGGGAAATATTTTAAAGGGACAAATTATATTGCTAAATAATCTATTTCGAGATTTAAAAGAAAATGAAACATCTTATTTTTATTTATTGTCTATGGGTGCTACCAAATTAGAAGCATTAAAGGGATTTTATAAAACCGCCATATCTTCTGCTATAAAACCTGATTTAGGAAATATGGCAACTATAGGGTTAGTTTCTTTACCTGGGATGATGACAGGTCAAATTTTAGCAGGAGCTTCTCCATTTACAGCTATTAAATACCAAATCAGTATTATGATTGCAATTTTTTCTATTAGAATAATTTCTTTAGTTTTTACTGTTTTTATTATTAATAAAGTATGTTTTGATGGTTTTAGTAGATTGAAAAAAGATATTTTTAGATAAATAAAAAGGCACCTTATCTCTAAATAAAAGATAAGGTGCCTTTTGCTATCATAGATAATTACTCTGCTTCTACAAATGTAATTTCTACCCGTCTGTTTGCTGCCATTTCTGGGATATTTTTTTCTGGTTTATATATAGGTTCTCTTTCCCCTTTACCTATAACTTCAACTTTATAATTATTAAGATCTAACGATTTTCCCATATATTCTTTTATAGCATTTGCTCTCCTTAAAGAAAGTTTATCATTATATTCATAACTACCATTTGTATCTGTATGACCTATAATAGTTAAAGTACCTTTTAAATCTTTAATTTGATCTATAAATGCATCTAATTGTGGGATATCTTTTTTCAATAATACTGATTTATCAAAATCAAAATTAGCTCCTGCACCTAAAGTTAATTTTAAAATAACT
>QNYN01000147.1 GCA_003973585.1 Fusobacteriota bacterium
AAACGGAGAGCCTTTATACCTTGACGTTGTTGAGTTATTTAATGGTAAAGAAAATTCTCCAAGAATTATTGGAGGAAGATACGGATTATCTTCTAAAGATACTACACCAGCTCAAATTATAGCTGTGTATGAAAATGCAAAATTAGATACTCCTAAAAAAGGATTCACAGTAGGAATCAATGATGATGTTACTCACTTATCATTACCAGTAGGAGAACCTGTTTCAGTTGTTCCTGAAGGAGTTAAAGAGTGCCTATTCTACGGATTAGGATCTGACGGTACAGTTGGAGCTAACAAAAACTCAATTAAAATCATTGGAGATAAGACTGATCTTTATGCTCAAGCTTACTTTGCATATGATTCAAAAAAATCAGGAGGAGTTACTAGATCACACTTAAGATTTGGTAAAGACCCTATTAGATCTACATATTTAATTAATACACCTTCATTTGTAGCTTGTTCTACACCATCTTACTTAGGTAAGTATGACATGACAAGTGGATTAAAGAAAGGTGGAACATTCTTATTAAACTGTGTATGGTCACCAGAAGAAGCAGTTAAGAACATTCCTAACTCTGTTAAGAGAGACTTAGCTAAAGCAGAAGCAAAATTATTCATAATCAATGCTAATAAATTAGCAGTTGAATTAGGATTAAGAAATAGAACAAACACAATTATGCAATCAGCATTCTTTAAATTAGCAGATGTAATTCCATTTAATGAAGCTCAAGAGTACATGAAAGAGTATACATATAAATCATACATCAAAAAAGGTCAAGACATCGTAGACATGAACTACAATGCCATTGATAGAGGTGCAGACGAATTAATCGAAATAACTGTTGACCCAGCTTGGGCTGACTTAACACCTGAAACTGCTGAAAATGCTTACAAAGGATCACACTTTGTAGAAACTATTGCTAAACCAGTAAACGCTATCAAAGGATACGATTTACCAGTATCAGCATTTGATGGATTTGAAGATGGAACATTTGAAAACGGAATGGCAGCTTTTGAAAAGAGAGGAGTAGCTGTATCAGTACCTCAATGGATTCCTGAAAACTGTATTCAATGTAACCAATGTTCATTTGTATGTCCACATGCAGTAATTAGACCTTTCTTAATCAACGAAGAAGAAAAAGCTAATGGACCTGAAATGAAAACATTAAAAGTTATTGGAAAAGTAGAAGGTGTAGAATATAGATTACAAGTTTCACCACTTGACTGTACAGGTTGTGGAATATGTGCAAACATCTGTCCAGCTCCAAAAGGAAAAGCATTAGTTATGAAGCCAATTGCTGATGTAATGCCAGAGCAAAAATTAGCAGATTACTTATTCAACGAAGTAAGTTATAAAACTGATCTTATGGGAACTGCAAATGTTAAAACATCTCAATTTGCACAACCTTTATTCGAATTCCATGGTGCATGTGCTGGATGTGGAGAAACTCCTTACATCAAGTTAATCACTCAATTATTCGGAGACAGAATGATGGTTGCAAACGCAACTGGATGTTCATCTATCTATGGTGGATCAGCTCCATCAACTCCATATACTACTAACGCAAAAGGTGAAGGACCAGCATGGGCTTCTTCATTATTCGAAGACAATGCTGAATTTGGATTCGGAATGCATGTAGCAGTAGAAGCTTTAAGAGATAGAATTGAAGTTGAAATGGAAAAATTAGAAGATAAAGTTTCAGAAGAAGTAAAAGCATTATTTACTGAATGGAAAGAAAATAGAAATAATGGAGAAAAAACTCAAGAAATTAGAGAAAAATTATTACCATTATTAGAAGAAAATGTAGATGCTAAAGAACTTTTAGGATTAAAAGACTATATCACTAAAAAATCACAATGGATCTTTGGTGGAGACGGTTGGGCAAACGACATCGGATATGGTGGAATTGACCATGTTTTAGCAACTGATGATGATATCAACATCTTAGTAATGGATACAGAAATGTACTCAAATACTGGTGGACAAGCATCAAAAGCAACTCCAAGTGGATCAGTAGTTAAATTTGCTGCTGCTGGAATGCCATTAAAGAAAAAAGACTTAGCAGGAATTTGCATGTCTTATGGACACATTTATGTAGCACAAGTATCAATGGGTGCAGATAAAGCTCAATACTTAAAAGCTATTAAAGAGGCAGAATCTTATAACGGACCATCTATCATAATTGCTTACGCTCCTTGTATTTCACATGGTGTAAGAAAAGGTATGGGACAAGCTCAAGAAGAAATGAAATTAGCTCATGAGTGTGGATACTGGCCAATATTCAGATTTGACCCAAGATTAGAAGCTGAAGGAAAGAATCCATTACAAATAGATGGAAAAGCACCTAACTGGGATAAATTTGAAGAATTCTTATTAGGAGAGACTAGATACTTAACATTAACTAAGTCTAATCCTGAAAAAGCAAAAGAATTATTTGCTAAAAACCAATTTGAAGCTAAGAAGAAGTATGATAAATACCAAAAACTTGCTGCAATTGATTATTCAGAAGAAGCATAAAAAATTAAATTTATCTAGTTTTAGATAAATTTAGAAATAGAGTGACTGAGATTAATTTCTCAGTCACTTTTTTTTTGACTTAACAATTATAAAGTTGATTTCAAAAGAAATTTTAAATTTAAATTCAATAAAAAAAGACCCCAAATAATTTTTTGAGGTCTTATGGGTATATCCTAAATTTAGTATAAAGGAATGAGGTAAATTTTTATAAATAGAATTTCTTAGCTAATAGAAAAGGCTTATTGTTCTTTTCTATCAGTTAAAGCTCTGCTAATAGTAGCAATGTCAGAAAATTCAATATTACCTCCCATTGGAATTCCACTGGCAATTTTAGTGACTTTAACACCAAAAGGTTTTAATAATTTCATTAAATACATAGCAGTAGTTTCTCCTTCTAAATCAGGATTAAGTGCTAAAATAATCTCTTCAATATCTTCTTTTGCTACTCTTTCAAGGAGAGATTTAATATTTAATTTATCTGGAGTAATTCCGCTAAGGGGAGCAATTTTTCCATTTAATACATGATATTTTCCAGTGTATGATTTTGATTTTTCTAAAGCAATGATGTCACGGTTGTCTTCTACAACACAGATTATAGAATTATCTCTATTTTCATCATCACAAATATCACAAATAGGAGATTCACTTAAATTTCCACAAACAC
>QNYN01000061.1 GCA_003973585.1 Fusobacteriota bacterium
TGGACAAAATACCTATGTAGTTCAAAAAGAGCAATTAGGTACTGGACATGCAGTTCTTATGGCTAAAGATGAGCTAAAAGATTATGATGGAAATGTTTTGGTAGTTTGTGGTGATACCCCATTATTAAAATCAGAAACTTTAAAGAAACTATATGAAAAACATGTTTCTACAAATGCTTCTACTACTATTTTAACTTCTATCTATGAAAATCCATTTGGATATGGAAGAATCGTAAAAAAAGACGGATTAGTAAAGGCTATCGTTGAGCAAAAAGAAGCAGATATTGAAACTCAACAGATTAAAGAAGTTAATGCTGGAGTGTATATCTTTAATAATAAAAAATTATTTGAATCATTAGCTAAAATGGATAATAACAATGCTCAAGGAGAATATTATCTAACTGATGTAATTAAAATTCAAGTAGAAGAAAACGAAATTATCGAAAGTTATATTTTAGAAGATAATGTAGAAATTTTAGGAGTTAACTCTAAAGTACAATTATCTCAAGCAGAAGCGGTATTAAGAGAAAGAAAAAATATAGAATTAATGGATGAAGGTGTTATTTTTATAGACCCATCTTCAACTTATATAGAAGATAGTGTAAAAATAGGAAGAGATACTCTTATCTATCCTGGAGCTGTTATTCAAGGTGATACTTTTATTGGAGATAATTGCGAAATTTTAGGAACTACTAGAATTGTTAATTCTACAATAAAAAATAATGTAAGGGTAGAAAGTTCTGTAATTGAAGAATCACTTATAGAAGATAAAGTAACTATTGGACCTTTTGCACACCTTAGACCTAAAACACATTTAAAAGAAGAAGTTCATATTGGAAACTTTGTTGAAGTTAAAAAATCAACTCTTGAAAAAGGAGTTAAAGCTGGACACCTTACTTATTTAGGAGATGCTGAAATTGGTGAATCTACTAATATCGGAGCTGGAACTATCACTTGTAACTTTGATGGAGTTAATAAACATAAAACTATAATAGGAAAAAATGCATTTATCGGAAGTAATACAGAATTAGTAGCACCTGTAACTATAGGTGATTCAGTTGTAATTGGAGCTGGGTCTGTTATTACTAAAGATGTGCCTGCTAAAGCACTAGCTGTGGCTAGAGGAAAACAAATTATTAAAAAGGAGTGGACTAAATAATTATGATTAAAGATGCTAAGAATGTAAAAATTTTTACTGGTACATCAAATTTAAATTTATCTAAAAAAATTATTGAACATTTAGGTGTTGAATTAGGTGATTCAAAAATCTTAAGATTTGCAGATGGAGAGGTTTTAACAAAAATTAATGAACCTGTTAGAGGATGTCATGTTTTTATAATTCAACCAACAACAGAACCTGTAAATGAAAGTTTAATGGAATTATTGATATTTATAGATTCATTAAAAAGAGCTTCTGCTAAAGAAATTACTGTAGTTATGCCATATTATGGTTATGCAAGACAAGATAGAAAAGCAAGCCCGAGAGAACCTATTACTGCTAAATTAGTTGCTAATTTACTAACAGTAGCAGGAGCTACTCGAATAATGACTATGGATTTACATGCAAATCAAATTCAAGGGTTCTTTGATATTCCAGTAGATCATTTTAAAGCATTACCTTTATTAGCTAAAAACTTTATCGAACATGGTTTTGTAGGAGATAAATATGTAGTAGTTTCTCCTGACATTGGTGGAGTAAAAAGAGCTAGAGAATTAGCAAAATGGTTAGATTGTAAAATTGCTATTATTGACAAAAGAAGACCAAAGCCTAATATGTCAGAAGTTATGAATCTTATAGGAGATGTAGAAGGAAAAACTGCAATATTCATAGACGATATGATCGATACAGCAGGAACTATTACAAACGGTGCTCAAGCTATCATAGATAGAGGAGCAGTAGCAGCTTATGCTTGTTGTACACATGCAGTATTTTCAGGACCAGCAATAGAGAGATTAGAAGCTTCTCCTCTTAAGAAAATTATTGTTACAGATAGTATTGCTCTTCCTGAATCAAAGAAAATTGATAAAGTTAAGATTTTGTCTGTAGATAAATTATTTGCTGAAGGGATTAAGAGAGTAATAGAAAATAAATCAATTAGTGAATTATTTGAAAAAAATTCTTTTAATAATGTTATTAACAATATTAAAGATATCCACTAAAATTTTAAAGGAAGCTTTGATAAATCAAAGTTTCCTTTTTTTTATCTATCTTGAAGAAAATTTAAAAATATGATAAAATGAGAAATATATGTCATAAAAGAGGTTATATAAGTGAATAAAATATTTAAAAATAAAGATCTTTTGTCAGAAGAAATAATTAATGAAATCTCAGCTCTAATTTCTAATGGTTCTTTAATAATTTATCCTACAGATACAGTTTATGGATTAGGAGCTAGTATTAAAAATTTAGATTCTTTAGATAAAATTTATAAAGTTAAAGAAAGAGATCATTCTTCACCTCTTATAGCTCTTATTAGTGATAAAAAATATTTAGAAAAAATTGCTATTGTTAATAGTGAAAATAAAAAGAAAATAGAATTACTTATAGAAAAATTTTGGCCAGGTGGACTAACTATAATTTTAGAAAAAAAAGAAATCATCCCTTCTAATATGGTCTCTAATGGAAATAGTATAGGAATTCGTATTCCTGATTTAGATACTTCATTAAAAATCATAGAAAATAGTGGTGGTATATTAGCAACTACTAGTGCTAATATTTCAGGTGAACCTAGCCCAAAATCTTATGAGGAACTTAGTGATAAAATTAAATCAAAGGTTGATATAATTATAGAGTATAAAAAACCTTTAAAAGGTATTGAATCAACTATAATTGATATGAGAACTACTCCTAAAATATTACGAGAAGGTCATATCAAAAAAATAGATATAGAAAAAATTATAGGTAAAATAAAATAACGGAGGATATTATGAAAGGTAGAAATATGAACGGTATGAATGGAATGCAAATGAAAAACATGTCTGGTATGATGGGAATCCAAAATGCTATGTTAAGAATAGGTAAAGGAAAAAGAAAATATACAGTAAAAATTTCTAAGCATAACAAGAAATTTTTAGGTAAATTTGTAGAAGAAATTCAAAAACAAATGGGAGCAGAAACTAACCCACAAATGAAAGGTGTTTCTGATTTTTTAGCTTATTAAAAA
>QNYN01000025.1 GCA_003973585.1 Fusobacteriota bacterium
ATTGTGTGGAATTGGAAGTTTAATAATATTAAAATTAAGATTGAGCTAAAATTATTTTTCCTTTTATTTTCTAGTTAAATCAAAAAAAATTATAAAAGGAGAAATTTAATTTAATGAGGTGTATAAAGTGAAAAAAGCTATGATTTATGGTGGAGGGATTAGCGGAAAAAGTGTAAAAAAATTATTAGAAATAATAGGATGGGAAACGGTGCTTGTAGATGATCAAATAGGATTGTCGTCTACAGATGCGGTTTCTTATTTGGATTCTATAGACTTATTTATAAAAAGTCCTGGAATTCCCTATAATGAGCTAGTAAAAGAGACTTTAAAAAAAGGAATAAAAGTAGTTGATGAAGTAGAAGTAGCATATAATTATATGAAAGAAACTTCTAAAACTAAAATTATAGCAATTACAGGAACCAATGGAAAAACAACTACCACTAGCAAATTAGCTGATCTTCTAAATATAGCAGGGATAAAAAGTATAGCAGCTGGAAATATAGGAGTTCCATTTTCACAAGTTGTAATGGAAAAAGGAAAATATGATTATATAGTTTTAGAATTGAGTTCTTATCAATTGGAAAATTTAAATAATTTTAAAGCTGATATATCTTTGATTATAAATTTAGCTCCAGATCATTTAGATCGATATGAAAGTGTAGAAGAATATTATGAAGCGAAAATGAATATTACTTTAAATCAAAGTAAAAAAGAAAAATTTATAGCAAATATAGATGATGAAGAACTATTAAAAAGATTAGAAAAAGTAAAAAGTGAAATTATAGAAGCATCATTAGAAAAAGATGCAGATATTTGTATAAAAAAAGATGTTTTATATTTTAAGGGTGAAGAGATAACACCTATAAATAATTTTTCTTTAAAAGGGAAACATAACCTTCAAAATATTTTGTTTATAGTTGGAGTTGCTAAATTATTAAAAATAGAAAATAGTGTTATTAAAGAGTTTTTAGAGAGTACTCAAAATTTAGAACATAGAATGGAAGAATTTTATACTTATGAATCAAAAAAAACTAAAATAAATTTTATTAATGATTCAAAGGGAACTAATTTAGAATCTACACTAAAAGCTATAGGAGCTTTTGAAAATCCTATATTAATATGTGGTGGTTGTAATAAAAATTTAGAATTAAAACCACTTATAGAAGAAATAAAAAAGAGTGTAGCTGAAGTGTATTTAATAGGAGAATTAGCATCTATTTTAGAAAAAGAGCTATTAGAATCAGAATATCCTAAAGAAAAAATTTATAATCTAGGAACTCTAGATGAAGTTATAAAATCACTAGCAAAGAATAAAAAAGAAATTGGCAAAGAATTAACAGTGTTATTATCACCTGCTACTTCGAGCTTTGACCAATTTAAAAATTTTAATGTTAGAGGAAAAGAGTTTAAAAGGTTAGTAAGGGAATATTTTGATATAAAATAGTCATTGGAGGATTTATGAAAAAGGTAATTTTAACATCTGGTGGAACAGGAGGACATATATATCCTGCTTTAGCAGTTGCAGATGAATTAAAAAATAGAAAAATAGAAGTTCTATTCATTGGGACAAATCATAGAATGGAAAAGGAAGTAGTACCTAAAGCAGGATATAAATTTATAGGGTTAGATGTAGTACCTGTTAGCATCAGAAAAATAAAATCAGTTTATAAGATGTTGAAAGCTACATTAAAAGCTACAAAAATTCTAAAAAAAGAAAAGCCCGATGCAGTAATAGGATTTGGAAATTATATTTCGTTGCCTACATTACTTAGTGCTTTTATATTAAGAATTCCTATTTATTTACAAGAACAAAATGTAACATTAGGGATGGCAAATAAAATTTTTTATAAAGTAGCCAAAAAAATGTTTTTAGCATTTGATATAACCTATGATGAACTTCCCTTAAAGTATCATTCAAAGTTAGAGGTTACAGGAAATCCTTTAAGAAAAGAATTTTACACCCTTAATTATCATGAAGAAAGAAGAAAAATAAAATTAGAAGAAGATGAAAAAATTATACTGATAATGGGTGGAAGTTTAGGTGCAAGAAGTATAAATGAAGCTTTAATAAAAGAATGGAAGAATTTTTTTGATGCGAAAAATATAAGAGTTTATTGGGCAACTGGTGAAAAAAATTATGATGAAGTTATGGAAAAGTTACCAAAATATAAACGAACAGATCAAATTAAACCATATTTTGAAAATATGGCTAGTATAATGTGTGCATCTGATTTGGTGTTATGTAGATCAGGAGCATTAACAATTTCTGAAATAATAGAATTAGGGAAACCGTCTATATTAGTCCCTTATCAAGTTCGTGAAGTTGGACAATTTGAGAATACTAAAATACTATCTTCTAACAATGCAAGTTATGTTTATACAGACGATGAAGCTGAAAATGCTGTAAGAATGGCATTAGAATTGATAAATAATGATGAAGAATTAAATAAAATGCGAGCAGTTTTAGAAAGAATGAAAAAAGGTAATTCAGCTGAGAAAATAGTTGAGGCATTAGAAATTTGGAGGAACTAAATGAAGAAGGTATTTTTTATAGGAATAAATGGAATAGGAATGAGTGGATTAGCTAAAATAATGGCTAAAGAAGGATATATAGTAAGTGGTTCAGATAGAAACAAAAAAAAAGTAGCACTAGAATTAGAAAGTTTAGGTGTGAAAATATTTTATGAGCATAAAGCAGAAAATGTTGTTGGAGTAGATTTAGTAGTGAGATCTAGTGCCATAGGGTTATCAAATCCAGAATATAAATATGCACTAGAAAATGGCATAGAAGTAATTAAAAGAGGAGAGCTTTTAGCTAGATTATTTAATGAGAAATCAGGGATAGCAGTAGCAGGAACTCATGGAAAAACAACAACAAGTTCGATGTTAGGAGCTGTAATGTTACCAATAGATCCGACGATTATAGTAGGTGGAATACTACCAGAAATTGATTCAAATGCTCATTGTGGAACTGGAGAATATTTAGTAGCAGAAGCAGATGAAAGTGATAATTCATTTTTATATCTTAAACCTAAATATTCGATTATTACAAATATAGAGCCAGATCATCTTGAAAATCATGGAAATTTTGAAAATATAAAAAAATCATTTATTCAGTTTTATGAACAAACAGAAAAAATGACACTTTTAAA
>QNYN01000006.1 GCA_003973585.1 Fusobacteriota bacterium
TAGGATTATAAAAAGAAATTACAAAATCCCCTTGAGATGCTAAATCTATCCTTTTAGTTATTAATTCCCAATCTGTTAACAAATTACTTAAACTTATTGTGGCGTGATCATGCATTATAGGAGCTCCTACAACACTTGCTCCAGCATTAGAAGCTGTAATTCCAGGGACTATTTCTACATCAACATCACTATCTAAAGCTATTTCTAACATAATTCCTGCCATCCCATAAACTCCAGATTCTCCACTACTGATTAATGACACTATTTTTCCACTCTCAGCTAATTTAAGTGTTTCATTACATCTATCTATTTCTTTTTTCATTGCAGATTTTATTAATTCCTTTTCTGGAAACATATCTTTAACTAATGATATATATGTTTTATGTCCTATTAATATATCTGATTTTTTCATAGAGTCAAATGCTTTAAAACTCATATTATCTTTATTTCCAGGCCCCATTCCTACTACATATATTTTACCTTTTGCCATGGTATTTTCTCCTTTTTAATATTCTTCGTATATAGATATTGTTACACCATTATATTTTCTTTTCTCTTTTATAAATTCACCTTTTTTATTACTTGATAAATATGCTACTGGTGCTGATACACTTTTTACACCTATAGTTTTTTCTACAAAATCAGAACCTTCATAATTATCTTGTATAGGTTTAATTTGTTCTCTATTTATAATTTTTAATTCTTTTCCTAATTTGTCACAAACTTCTAATAAACCCACTTCATCTGCTTTTATATCTACAGTGGCAATGTGCTTTATACTCTCCATATGCAAATTAGATTCTTCCATAGTTATTTCTATAGCTTCTAATATAGTCTTAGCAGTGGTTCCTCTCCTACACCCAATTCCTAGTATTATATTTTTAGGAATAATTTGTGTAACTTCTAAATTTTGTCTATTGGATATAACGATTACTCCACTTATATTTTTTCTTTGATTTTCTATTTTTTCTTTATCAAAAGAAGTTACGACTATATTTTTAGGTAGTTTTAATTCTACTCTTTCTCCATTTACAATAAGAGCTGTTACATTTTTAGCACTTTCCAAATTTTTTAGATGTGCTTTTAATTTCATAGCTATAGTATCTACAGCAATACTTCCAGATACATCTGATGCAGTAGAAATAATAGGAATTCCATCTATTTTTTCTGCTATCATAGAAGCTAATTCATTAGCTCCTCCTAAATGCCCTGAAAGTAACGAGATTACAAATCTACCATCTTCATCACTAATAATTACAGCTGGATCTACATCCTTACCTTTTAGTAATGGAGCAACAGTTCTTACTACTATTCCACTTGCCATAATAAAATAAACACCATCATAACTATTAAAAATTTTAGATACTGCATTTTTAAACCCTAGACTCATTGGAATAGTTTTATCATCACTATATTTTAATAAAGTAAAAACATCTATTTTTTCAAATCTATTTGTAGAAATTAGAAGCTCTTTTATATTTACTCCTTTTTTACTAGCTTTTTTAGTCAATGTGACAATAGCTAATCTCATAGATCCTCCTGAATTTACTCTATCCCTTTTCTATATTCATGGGTAAAATGTTTATCATATAATTTAGATTTAGAGTACTCATCCCCCATAAATCTTCCTACTAAAATTTGAGCTGTTTTTGTGATATTTGCTTCTTCTACTTTTTTTGCTATATTTTCTAATGTTCCCATTACTATTTTTTGATCTTCCCATGAAGCCCTTTGAACTACTGCTACAGGTGTATCTAAATCATAATGTGATAATAGTTGTTCTACTACTTTATCTATCATTTGTACCGATAAAAATATTGCCATAGATGTTTTATGTGAAGCTAATAACTCTAATTTTTCTAATTCTGGAACTGGTGTTCTCCCTTCCATCCTTGTACAAATAACAGTTTGAGCAACATCAGGTAATGTGAATTCTTTTTTTATTGCAGCTGCAGAAGCTAAAAACGAACTTACTCCAGGAATAACTTCAAATTCTATATTATGACTTGCTAATATATCCATTTGTTCCCTATGAGCTCCATATATAGAAGGATCTCCTGTATGTACCCTAGCTACCATTTTTCCATCATTTATAGCTTTTACCGTTACTTCTATTACTTCATCTAAATTCATAGAAGCACTATTATATATTTCAGCTCCATCTTTATGATTTTCAATAACTTGTTTTGGAACTAATGATCCTGCATAAATAATTACATCAGCTTCTTTTACTAACCTTTGTCCTTTTACTGTAATTAATTCTGGATCTCCAGGTCCTGCTCCTATGAAAAATACTTTCGCCATTGTCTAACACCACCCTTTTTGAGTAAGATAGTTGTAAAGTATGATATATCATCACGAGTTACATTTTCTAAATCATAGTAAATTTTTTCTGAATCTTTTCCACAATTTGATATTAAAACTACATTTTCCATATTTCCAGTTTCTCTAAATGCATCTTTTAATCTCTCTAAATTTCTAGTGACTTTCATAAATATTAAATTATCTGCTGATTCTATTTCTTTTACTAAATCTGTTTCCTTTGCAATAGGTACTACTTTTAATGTTTCATCTCCCATAAGTAAAGGAGTTCTAAGTCTTGAAGTAATAGAAGCAAATGAAGTTATTCCTGGAATAGATTCAACTTCTATCTCATCTTCTAATAATTCCATTGCATATACAAATGTACTAAGGGTCATAGGATCTCCAATAGTTATAAAAGCTATAGTTTTCCCTTCTTTTACTAATTTGTTTACTATTTTTGAATATTCCAATCTATCTTCTTCACGAATTTTATCATTATCTACAGTTGTAAAGTCTAAAAATACTTTTTCAATATCATCTTTCATATATCCTTTTGCAATCTCAAAGGCTGTACTATAATTTTTTGTGTTTGCACGAGGTAAAATCACTACATCTGATTCTCCTAAAGCTCTTATTGCCTTCATAGTTAACATCTCTGGATCTCCAACACCTACACCTATTCCATATAATTTTGCCATATTATTTACTCCTTTTTGAGGATATAATATATATTGGATTCTCTCCCATCATCATATTATACCTACCTATTTTTTTGTTTCTTGCTATACTTACATTTATTACTTCTGTGTCTATATGTTCTCCATTGCTTCTATATGATGCAACC
>QNYN01000042.1 GCA_003973585.1 Fusobacteriota bacterium
ATATGAAGAAATAGAATTAGATTTAGACATACATGGTTATATACCTAGAGATTATATAGAAGAAGCAGAAAAAATAGTTATTTATAGAAGATTAATAGCTATTGAAACTATAGAAGAACTTCAGTTAATGAAAGATGAGATAAAAGACAGATTTGGAAAATTGCCAAAACCAGTAGAGGATTTATTTGAATATTTAACTATTAAAATTTTGGCTCAAAAAAACAATGTGAAAAGTATAAAAGCAGAAGAAAAAACCTTTAAAATTAAATTTGTAGAAGGTAAGATAAAAATAGAAAAGATACAAGAACTTATTATATCAAAAAAAATAAAGTATCTTCAAAGAGAAGGAGCTATAGAAGTAAGTGATATAAAAAGTTTTTTTATAGATTATAAATAAAAACAGGAGGAAAAAATGAAAAAAATAGGGATTTTATTACTAATTGCAACATTAGCTTTTGTAGGTTGCGATAAAAAAGGGGTTAATACTAAAGATGATTCAAATGTAATTGTAGTTGTAGGAGATGAAAAAATAACAGAAAATGAATTACAAGAAAAAATAGACAAATTACCACCACAATACAAAGAATATTCACAAACAGAGCAAGGAAGACAAACTTTAATAGATGAAATGGTAGTAAGAAAAATATTAAAACAAGAGGCTATAAAAAATGGAATAGAAGATACAGAAGCATATAAAAAAGATTTAGAAGGAGCTAAAGAAGATTTACTTATAAATCATATTGTTAATCAAAAAATAGTAGAAGGTGTAAAATTATCTGATTCAGAGTTAAAAGCTGAATATGAAAAAAATAAAGAAAGATTTAAAACAGAAGAACAAGTAAAAGCAGCACATATCTTAATCATGGTTAGTGATGAGATGACAGAAAAAGAAAAAGCTGAAGCATATAAAAAAGCTAAAAAAATATTATCTGAAGTAACACCTGAAAACTTTAATGAAATGGCAAAAAAATATTCTGAAGGACCTACAGCACCAAATGGGGGAGAATTAGGTTGGTTTAATAAATCTACTATGGTAAAAGAATTTGCTGATGCAGCATTTACTGGAGTTCCAGAAAAAATATATGGAAGTGTAGTAAAAACTCAATTTGGTTATCACATAATCTTTGTAGAAGACAAAAAAGAGGCTGGATATTTAACTTTTGAAGAAGTAAAACCATCTTTAGAAAAAGAATTGTTAAATAAAAAAAGAGCAGAAGAATATAAAAAATGGATAGAAAAATTAAAGAAAGAATATTTAAAAAAGTAAGATATTTATAGAATATTATGAAATAAAATAGGTGGTTTTTCCACCTATTTTATTATAAAAATAACTTTATTATTGTTTGTATACATAACAAAAAAATATAATTTATGGAGGAAAAAATGAAAGAATTTTATAAATTAGTCGAAATAATGAAAAAATTAAGAGCTCCTAATGGATGTCCTTGGGATAGAGAACAAACTATAGAAAGCTTAAAACCATATTTATTAGAAGAAACTTATGAAACTTTAGAAGCTATGGATATAGGAGGAGAAGAACTAAAGGGAGAATTAGGAGATCTTCTTCTAAATATAATATTTCAAGCTCAAATAAAAGAAGAAGAAGGGGAATTTACAATAGATGATGTTGCAAAGAAAGTAAGTGAAAAATTAATAAGACGGCATCCTCATATTTTTTCAAATGTAACAGTAAGTGGAAGTGAAGAAGTTAAGAAAAATTGGGATGAAATAAAAAAACAAGAAAAAGAACATAAAAATCGATCTTCAGTTTTAGATGGAATACCTAAAGTTTATCCACCACTAGCAAAAGCCTATAAATTACAAAATAAAGCTGCTAAAGTTGGATTTGATTGGGAAGACGAGTCAGGAGCATTTGAAAAATTAGAAGAAGAATTGCAAGAGTTACAAGAAGCATACGAAAAAAATGATAGGGAAAATATAAAAGAAGAATTAGGAGATATAGTATTTACATTGGTAAATATAGCTCGTAAGTTAGATATAGATATTGTAGATGCTGTGATGCAGACTAATAATAAATTTGAAAAAAGATTTAGATATGTAGAAAAAAATTGCAATTTAAAAGAAAGTACTTTAGAAGAAATGGAAAATTTGTGGGATGAAGCCAAGATAAAAGAAAAAAATTAAAACTTATTAATTTAAAACAATTTGGAGAGATGTAAAAAATGTAGTATAAAATAGTATAAAACAGTACTTTTTGTAAAATAAAACTGGAGGAAAAATGAGGTTAGATAAATTTTTTAAAGTATCAAGGATAATAAAAAGAAGGCCAGTAGCTAAAACCGTTTTAGATAATAAAAAAGTTAAATTAAATGGGAAAATCTCTAAAGCAGGAACTACTGTAAAAGTTGGGGACATTATAGAGTTGGAATATTTTAGTAAATATATGAAAGTAGAAGTTTTGGAGATTCCAGAAGGAAATACTAAAAAAGAAGATGCAGGGGAATTATTTAAAATATTAGAAGTTAAAGAAATAAAAATAGATGATTAAATAAAAGAACTTTATTTTTGAATGTATACATAAGGAGAAGTTGTGATTGTTAAGGTAGAGTCAAATGCTAAAATAAATTTAGGATTAAATATAGTTGGAAAAGCAGATAATGGGTATCATCTTTTAGATATGATAATGGTTCCTATATCTTTAAAAGATAAATTAACTATAAATTTTAGAGAAACTTTTGGAAATTTGAAAATAGAAAGTAATATAAAAAATATACCTACAGGTAAAGAAAATATAATTTATAAAATTTATGATTTATTTTATAAAGAAACGAAATTAAAAAAACAAGCAATAGATGTATATTTAGAAAAAAAAATACCTTCTCAAGCAGGTTTAGGAGGAGGAAGTTCTAATGGAGCTTTTTTCTTTAATGAATTAAATGAATTTCATGGAAATCCTGTAACTTTAGAGAGAGCAATAGAGATAACTAAAGATATAGGAGCAGATATTCCGTTTTTTTTATTAAATAAACCATGTAGGGTAAAAGGAATTGGAGAAAATCTTGAAATCATAGAAAACAATATTAGAGAAAAATTAATTTTGATAAAACCAAATTTTGGGGTAAGTACAGTAGTGGCTTATAAAAATTTTTCT
>QNYN01000060.1 GCA_003973585.1 Fusobacteriota bacterium
ATTGAAAATCTAAAAAAGTTTCAAGATCTAGATATCCCAAAAGTAATGATAAGGTTACCTATGAAATCTCAAGTAGAAGATGTTGTGAAATATAGTGATATTAGTATGAATAGTGAATTATCTATAATAGAAGCACTAAATATAGAAGCTAAAAAGCAATCTAAAATCCATAAAATAATATTGATGATTGAACTAGGAGATTTAAGGGAAGGGATTTTACCTAAAAATATAAAAACTCATATGGATCAAATTATAAAATTTGAAAATATTAAGTTAGAGGGGATAGGAGTAAATTTAACATGTTATGGTGGAGTTATCCCAACTCCTACTAATTTAGGAAAATTAGAAGAAATTGCAAAGGAGATAGAGGAAAATTATAATATTACAGTAAATATAGTTTCAGGTGGAAATTCAAGTAGTGTAGACTTATTATTAGGAGATAAATTACCTAAAAAAATAAATAATCTTAGGTTAGGTGAAGTATTGATATTTGGTAGGGAAACAGCATATGGAAAAAAATTAAAGGGATATTTTTCAGATGCAGTATCTTTAGAAGCAGAAATTGTAGAATTAAAAGAAAAAGATTCTAAACCAACTGGTGAAATTGGAATGAATGCATTTGGAGAAAAACCAGAATTTCAAGATTTTGGAATAAGAAAAAGAGCTATAGTTGCTATTGGAAGACAAGATGTAGATCAAGAAAATATAGTACCTAAAGATGAGAAAATTAAAATTATAGGTGCAAGTAGTGATCATTTAATATTAGATATGACAGATACCAAAAGAAAATATGAAGTAGGAGATATTATAGAATTTTCAGTAAATTATGGTGGATTATTACAATTATCAACTTCTTCATATGTGACTAAAGAGTTTTTTGTATAAAAAATAGGGGGAAAATAATTATGGAAAAGAAAAAAGAAACGACCTTTATGCATGCACTAGTTGCATTAATATTTCTGATAGGAAGTTTATTTTATGCAATCCAAATTGCAGGAATAGATGTACATATACCTATTTTAATATCAGCATTTTTTGCAGCAGGAATAGCAATTTTTACACTTAATTATACTTGGAAGGAAATCGAAGAAGGGATAGTTGAAACAATAAAAATGGCTTTAGGTGCAATAATTATACTTATGATTATTGGAATGGTAGTAGGGACTTGGATTCAATCAGGTGTAGTACCAACAATGATATATTATGGTTTAAAGATTTTATCTCCAGGAATATTTTTACCTGCAACATTAATTATATGTGCAGTAGTAGCAATAGCAACTGGTTCATCATGGACAACAGCAGCAACAGTAGGTATAGCTCTTATAGGTGTAGGAGAAGGATTAGGAATACCTAGAAATATTGTTGCAGGAGCAATTATATCAGGTGCGTATATGGGGGATAAATTATCACCATTATCTGATACAACAAATTTAGCACCAGCAATGGCAGGAACAGATTTATTTACTCATATAAAACATATGATGTATACAACAATACCAAGTTTTTTAATTTCATTAGTACTATTTGGATTTATAGGAATGAAATATACAGGAGCAAATTTAGATACTCATACAATTGACTCTATCTTAACTACATTAAGTGGAAATTTTAATTTAAATCCAATATTATTATTAGTACCAGTTATTGTAATTGGAGCAGTAGTAATGAAAGTACCAGCAATACCAGGATTATTTGGTGGAGCAATTTTAGGTGGAATAGCAGCAATGATATTTCAAGGAGCAACTTTAGCATCGACTTTAGATGTTTTACATTATGGATACGCAGGAGATTCAGGATTAGCAATGGTTGATGACCTATTAAATAGAGGGGGACTTGACTCTATGATGTGGACTGTATCATTAATCTTATGTGCTATGATTTTAGGTGGAATCATGGAAAAAACTCAAATGTTATCAGCTTTAGCTATGAAGATTTTATCGGTAGCTCATTCTGTAGGGAATTTGATTTTAGTAACTGTATTAACTCCTATATTTGTTAATTTAGTAGCAGGAGATCAATATTTAGCAATTGTTGTTCCTGGAAGAATGTTTAAAGATGCATTTAGAGAAAAAGGATTACATCCTAAAAATTTATCAAGATGTTTAGAAGACTCAGGTACTCTAACTTCACCACTGATTCCTTGGAATACTTGTGGAGCATATATGATTGCAACATTAGGATTAGCACCATGGACATATATTCCTTATTGTTTCTTAAACTTAATTAATCCATTAATTTCAATTTTCTATGGATATACTGGAATTACAATGGAAAAAATTGAGGTAGAAGAAGTAAAGGCATAATAATTTATATTAAGAATAAAAAATTTATTTAGGAGAGTTTTATAGGTTTAGCCTATGGCTCTCCTTTTTATATATAGAAAATTATGTTATATTATTTAGAGAAGAATTGAAGGAGGAATGATGAATAGTATAATTTTAAGTTTGTATTTTATATTGGTACTTTTTATAGGGTATATATCTTATAAGAAAATTAAAGGAACTAAAGATTTTTTTATTGCAGGAAAAAATGCTAGTGTCCTTGAAGTAACAGGAAGTTTATTAGCAACAGTACTAGGAAGTTCAGCAATTATAGGAAGTGTAAATTTTTCTTATACCCATGGTTGGGCTGGAGCTTGGTTTATGCTTTGTGCAAGTTTTGGATTATTGATGTTATTACCACTAATAGATAGATTAGAAAAATATAAAAGTTATAATTTGCCAGAACTTATGGGAGAGTTTTATGGAAGTGAAGTAAAAAAATTATCTTCTATAATTATACCTATAGCTTGGATAGGAATTGTAGCAGCTCAAATAATGGGATCTGCTAAGATAGTTTCTATATTTGTTGATATAGATTATGGAGTAGCGGTAATTATAAGTGGGGTAGTATTTATTGGATATACATTTTTAGGAGGTCAGTTTTCTATAATAAAAACAGACTTTATTCAATTTATCTTTATTATAGTAGGAGTAGGGCTTACTTTTTTCTTTATAGTGAATAAAGGTGGAGAATTAAATGGATTAAACCTTATAAATGAAAAATTTACAAGTTTAGACCTATTTATAATGATACTTACATATTCTTCTACTTTTTTAGTGGGACCTG
>QNYN01000169.1 GCA_003973585.1 Fusobacteriota bacterium
TTATTAAATTTAGATAGAAGGGCAGCAACAAGATTAGAACTATAATCTCACCTCTAATTAATTTTTAATAGAGTGATAGATAAATTAGGAAAAAACATATAAAAACATCTAAAAAGATAAAGAAAGTATAAGAGTATAGAAATATAAATATTTAAAAGGAGATTTAATATTATGAGTAAAAATTTTTATGTAACAACACCTATATATTATGTAAATGGAGATCCTCATGTAGGAAGTGCATATACTACAATAGCAGCAGATGTATTAGCTAGATATAAAAAGACAATGGGATATGATGTATATTTTTTAACAGGTTCAGATGAGCACGGACAAAAAGTACAAGAAAAAGCACTGGAAATGGGATTTACACCTCAAGAATGGACAGATAAAATGTCAGTTAGATTCAAAGAGATGTGGACAAAATTAAATATAGAAAATAATGATTTTATCAGAACGACAGAAGAAAGACACCATAAAGCAGTTCAAAAAATAGTTCAAAAGGTTTACGATAATGGAGATATTTATAAGGGATCATATGAGGGAAAATACTGTATTTCATGTGAAACTTTTGTTCCTGAAAATCAAATTGTAGGAGAAAATGGTTGTCCTGATTGTGGGAAAGAATTAGGAGTAGTAAAAGAAGAATCATATTTCTTTAAGATGAGTAAATATCAAGATCAATTATTAAAACACATAGAGGAAAATCCTAATTTTATCTTACCAAAAAGTAGAAGAAATGAAGTTATTTCTTTTATAAAGCAAGGGTTAACAGACCTTTCAATTTCAAGAAATACTTTTGATTGGGGAATCCCTTTACAAATAGACAAAGAGCATATAACTTATGTTTGGTTTGATGCCCTTACAAACTATTTAACAGCAGTTGGATATGAAAATGATCCAGAGATGTTTGAAAAATTTTGGAATAATAGTGAGGTTGTTCATTTAATAGGAAAGGATATTTTAAGATTTCATGCTATTATTTGGCCTTGTATGTTATTAGCTGCTGGAGAAAAATTACCAGAAAAAATAGTAGCTCACGGTTGGTGGACTGTTAATGGGGAAAAAATGTCAAAGTCTAAAGGAAATGTAGTAGATCCTATATCAGAAGTAGAAAAATACGGTGTAGATGCATTTAGATATTTCTTATTAGCTGAAGTACACTTTGGAAGTGATGGAGATTATAATACAACTGCTATGATAAATAGGGTAAATGCTAATTTATCAAATGATTTAGGAAACCTTCTAAATAGAACTTTAGGAATGTATAAAAAATATTTCGGTTCTGTTGTAGTAGCAGGAGAAGGTCATGAAATTTATGATGATGAAATCAAAAAATTATGGGAAGAAACTATAGAAGAAGTTGATAGATATATGGATACTGTTGAATTTTCAAAGGCACTCGAAGTTATTTTTCAATTTGTATCTAGAATGAATAAATATATCGACGAAACTATGCCTTGGTTATTAGCTAAGTCAGATGAAGGAAAACCTAGATTAGCAGTAGTATTAAAGAATCTGGTAGAAGCTTTAAATAAAATTGCAGTATTAGTATATCCATATATTCCAGAATCAGCAGGTAAAATATGGGAGCAATTAGGGATAAAAGAAGATATTAAATTAGCTAAAATAGAAGAAGTAAAAGTGTGGGATGTTTTACCTGTAGGTCATAAATTAGGAGAAGCTACTCCTATATTCCCTAGATTAGAAAAACCTGAAGAAAAGGTTGTATTAGAGGTAGATAAAAATTTAGAAATTGAGAATCCTATAGAAATAACTGATTTTGAAAAAATAGAAATGAAAGTTGTTGAAATATTAGAAGCTGAATTTGCACCTGATTCTAAAAGGATGATTAAATTTATAGTAGAAACTGGATCAGGAATTAGACAGATAATTTCTGGAATAGGAAAAACATATAAAAAGCCAGAAGAATTAGTAGGAAGAAAAGTAATGGCAGTACTAAATTTAACTCCTGCAGAAATTCAAGGAAATCTCTCTCAAGGGATGTTATTAACAACAGTTGAGAAGAAAAGAACAAAGTTAGTATTTATAGACGATGCAGTAAAATTAGGTAGTATCATAAAATAAAATATATTTTTTAAATTTTAAGAGAATTTTGTATTAATACAAAATTCTCTTTTTTTATATATAAGGTAAAGAAAGAGTAAAAAAAAAGGAAAAACCAATATTTCTAATATATTTCTAATAATGAAAAATTATATAAATTAAGGAGGAAAGGGAGAAAGTGAACTATAACCTAATTAAAAAAAGAGGAGGGGTAGGAAATGAGGAATAAAAAAATATCTATAGTTATATTTTTAGTTATAACTTCTATAGTATATAGTGCAACCTTTATTCCATATAAAACATTTAAAAGACCACATAAACCTTTTGAATTTAGCAGTTCTTATGAAGAAGAAAAGTTTTTTAGAGAAGTGGATCTTTATAAAGCAGAAATACAGGAATATATTGCTGAACAAGAGGAGGCAATAAGGCGACACGAAGCTGCTAGAGATGCTGCTATGGATGAGTGGAATAACTTTGCAAAGTATCAATTAGGGGATTTATCAAAACAATTTCGTAGAAAATAAATAATAAGGAGGGAGTAATAAGAATTAATTCTTATTATGATTAAAATATGGATAGAAGAGAAATAGAAAACAAATTATATGACTTAGATTATGAAAATGAAGATATAGTATTTTTTGACTTAATGTACTTAATAGTAAGTTATAAAAAGAAAATATTCTACACTATGATAGTTACTTTTGTTATTGGGCTATTGATAGCTTTTACAAGACCAACTTATTATCAAGCAAAAGCTCTTATGATGACAAGATCATTAACTCAAGATAATAGTAATAAATTAGCCAATGATGATGTTATCAAAAATCAAAATTTAATAAAATCACTAGAAGTTATAGCAAAAGACCCAGCATTAATTAAAAAAGTAATGGATAATATTGGAATTAATGAAAAAGCAGAAGATGAGCTAAGAAATTTAGAAATAAAAGCTGAAGTTGAAACATTACTTTTAGAAATAACTTATAAATCGTCTAACCCTACTGAAGCTATGGAATTTTTAAGTTCATTAACA
>QNYN01000140.1 GCA_003973585.1 Fusobacteriota bacterium
GAGGGTTAATAGCCTTCGACTATGGCAAGCTACAATTCCAGGAAATGATTTTGATTATAATTCATTTAGCTACGGAACTTTTTCTGAAATGGATAAGAAAAAAAGAGAAATTGAATCTATTTCAAAATTACTTTATCCAGATGATACAACTGAATCAGGAAAAATTCTTCGGTTAAAACAAGAATATTTCCTTGTTAGTGCAGGATTACAAAGTATTATTTCTTATAATACCAAAAAAGGAGTTCATCCTAGTGAATATCCAAACTCATTTAGCGTACAAATTAATGATTCCCATCCTGCATTATGTATAGCTGAATTTATGAGAATTTTAATTGATGAAAAAAATCTCAATTGGGAAGAAGCATGGGATATAACAACAAAAGTTATGGCTTACACTAATCACACTATTCTATATGAATCATTTGAAAAGTGGGAGATAGAAAAAGTTCATAAATTAATTCCTAGAATATACATGATTATAGAAGAAATTAATAGAAGATTTTGCAATGAAGTTTATAAAAAGACTAATGACTGGGATAGAGTTTTAGAAGTTGCTATTATCAAGGATAAAGTTATTAATATGGCACATTTAGCCATTGTAGGTAGTCATTCTGTGAATGGTGTTTCAAAACTTCATACAGAATCTTTAAAAAATACAATTTTAAAAAACTTTTATAATTTATGTCCTGAAAAATTTAATAACAAAACAAATGGAGTTAGTCAAAGACGGTGGTTACTAAGATCTAATAAATCTTTAACAGAATTAATTGATAGTAAAATAGGGGAAGACTGGAAGAAAAATCCATTACTTTTAGAAAATTTAGAGAATTTTTCTAATGATATTGAATTTAGAAAAAGAATTAGGGAAATAAAATTAGAAAATAAACAAAATTTAGCTAATTTTATTTCTAATGAAACAGGAATTCAAGTAGATGTTAACTCTATCTTTGACACTCATATAAAAAGACTTCATGGATACAAAAGACAATTTTTAAATATTTTATATATTATTTATTTATATGAAGAAATTTTTGAAAATGAAGATTTTGATATGCATCCAAGAACTTTTATATTTGCTGCAAAAACATCTCCTGGATATTATTTTGGAAAAAGGATTATAAAATTAATAAATGCTATAGGAAAAGTGATAAACGAAGATCCTAGAGTTAATAAGTTTATTAAAGTAGTCTTTATTCCAAACTATTGTGTTACAAAGGCTCAACAAATTATTCCAGGTAGTGATCTTAATGAGCAAATTTCTGCTTCTGGAACAGAAACTGGTGGAACTTCTAATATGAAATTCATGATGAATGGAGCTTTAAATATAGGGTCTTTTGATGGAACTAATTTAGAGATAGAAGAAGCCGTTGGAAAAGAAAATATCTTTTTATTTGGTTCAAAATATAAAGAATTAAAAAAATTAAAAGAGTCTAATAGTTACAGACCTATGGAAATTTTAGCTGAAAATAAAAAGTTAAATAGAGTTGTAGAAATGTTACGAGATGGTTCTTTTGGTGAAGATTTTTCTAGTGTTTATAGTCATTTAGTAGATGAAGATAAATTTTTTGTTTTAAAAGATTTTGATGCTTATTTAGAAGCTCAACAAAAAGTAGAAGAAGCTTATAAAGATAAAGAGAAATGGGATTCAATGGTTATAAAAAATATAGCTAAATCAGGATATTTTTCTAGTGATATAACTGTTAAAAATTATGCTAAGGAAATATGGAATATCAAATAAAAAGAGTAGCTCACGCTACTCTTTTTTCTTATTTTCTTAATCTTTCTGGAGAATCGATAACTAATGTTACAGGTCCATCATTTAAAAGTTTTACCTTCATATCTGCTCCAAATTCACCTGTTTCCACTCGAACTCCTAAATTTTTACATCGATCTATAAATTCTTCATACATAGGAATTGCTTTTTCTGGTCTTGCAGCATCTGTAAATCCTGGTCTTCTCCCTTTTTCACAATCACCATAAAGGGTAAATTGTGATACTATTAATAGCTCTCCTTCTATATCAGTTAAAGATTTATTCATCTTTCCATTCTCATCTTCAAAAATTCTTAAACCTATTACTTTATTTACCATCCATTCTAATTCTTTTATATTATCATCTACATGGATTCCCAATAAAACTAATAATCCATTATTAATTTCTCCAATTATTTTCCCTTCTACTTCTACACTAGCCTCTGTAACCCTCTGTAAAACTACTCTCATAATAGGACTCCTTCTAAACCTTACTCTTTTTTTCTATTATTTAATTTCAAATATTTCTTTTAATTTCTTTGCTACACCATCTTCTACATTACTCTCAATCACTTCTACATGAGGTAACGCTTCTTTTAAAGTCTTACTTCCATTTCCCATAATAAAAGCCTTTCCTGTAATACTCAACATCTCAAAATCATTTAGCCCATCTCCAAAAGAAATTGCTTCAGACAAATCAATACCTTCTTTTTTCAATACTTCTGTTATTGCTTTTCCTTTAGATACATCTTTATTCATTACTTCTAGACAAATAGGTAACGACCTTACAACATGAACTCTATCTTTATAGTTTTCATTAAAAAATCTTTCTATATCTTTAATAACTTTAGGATCTTCATGGAGATAGAAAAATTTTGTTATAGGTGTTTCTTCTAGATCTTTAAAATCCACCTTAGAATAAGTAAATCCAGATTCTGAATGAAATTCATTTGCCCAATCTACTTCTTCTTCTAAATACCAATTGTCTCCAGCATATACATTTGTATGAACATTATCAAACTTTATTTTTAAAATTTCCTTTGATAGTTCTAGTGGAAGATTTTTTGCGAAAATTTCTTTATTATTTTCATCGTGAACCCTTGCTCCATTAGAAGTTATTAAAATTGTGTCTAATTCTATTGTTTTCTTTATTGCAAAAACATCCATATGATGCCTTCCTGTTGCAATATAAAATTTTACACCTTTATCTATAACTTCTTTTATTATTTCTTTTGTATAATCAGATATTTGATGGTCTGAACTTAAAAGTGTCCCATCTAAATCTGAAATTACTGCTTTATATTTCATTAATATACTCCTCTTTTTTTATTTTTAGCCTCTT